>CAMVJF010000005.1 GCA_947167725.1 uncultured Clostridia bacterium
TCTCCCGCGTCCGCGTGCTGCGGGGGATCATTGCCACGCTGCTGCTGTGCATCGGGCTTTTGACCTATGCCGTCTCGGTGACGGGCCGTCAGATCGAGGCCCTGCAGGCGCAGGTGGAGCAAATGAGCATCATGATGATGGAGGCCACAAATGATTGATTTGATTCGCCCTCTCGGGGGTGATCCCCGTGGATGAGGCCAGGCGTCCGGCTTACTGGGCCGTGATCCCGGCGGGCGTCCGTTACGACCCGGAGCTGCCGCCAAACGCAAAGCTGCTTTACGCAGAGATCAGCGCACTGGCGGACAGCCGTGGATTTTGCTGGGCGTCCAACGGGCACCTGAGCAAGCTGTTTAGCCTTTCGCCGCGGACGATCCGCGATCTTACCGCCAAGCTGGCCGAGCACGGTTATATCACCGTTGAGGTGGTGCGGGATGACAAGGGCGAGGTGGTGGAGCGTCGGCTCTGGGTTGATCAGCCGCGGATCCCCGACCCCCCTCCGGCAGATTTTTGCCATACCCCTCCGGCAGATTTTTGCCGGGAGAATAATACAAGAATTTTACCATTACCCCCTATGGTCCCCCAGCCGGGGGACGTGCCCGCAAAGCCGCAGCCGCAAAAGCGCGCCCCGAAGTCGGCCCCGGTCTGGAAGCCCGAGCGCTTCGCCGGCTTTTGGCGAACCTACCCCCGCGGCGAGGACAAGCAGGCGGCAATCCGCGCCTGGGACAGGCTCAAGCCCTCGGACGCCACCATCGACGCCATGGGCCCGGCGCTGCTCCGGCAGATTGCAGCCTTGGAAAATCCAAAACGGTACATGCCCTACGCCTCTACCTGGCTCAACGGCCGGCGGTGGGAGGATGAGGACAAGGCGCCTGTGGCCGGAGCTTCCTCCGGCTGGGGCGAGGATCGGGAGGTGCTGTGATGGCCGACAAGATCACGCTGGGCGATTTGCAATTTTCGATCCTCGGGTCGATGCTGCTCTTTCCGGACACGGTCGGCGTGGCCGTGGCCGAGCTCAAGCCGGAGGACTTTACCATCGACGCCGCCCGGGCGCTGTTTCTGGCGATCCGTCAGCTGCACTTTGACGGGGCGCCCGTCAATGAGCTCTCCCTTGCCGCGGTGGATCCGGCCTGCGGGCCCGCGATCAACAAGGCCTGGGAGGCTCCGGGCAAGTCTGATTCCATCGACTTTTACATCGGCCAACTCCGGGAGGCCTCCCGGCTGGCTGCCATGCAGCAGGCGGCCTTTGCCATCGTCTCGGCCGAGGACCTGAGCAGCGCCGAGCACCTGCTGGACAAACTCCATGCCCTGGCCTGCGACCGGCGCGGCGCGGAGATCGTCTCCATCGGCGACGCCGCCAAGGCTTACATGGACGCCGTCCGGCGGAAGGAGCGGCCGCGCTTTATCAAAACCGGCCTGCGGATCTTTGACGATGAGGTCTTCCTCCGCAAAGGGAAATTCGTGGTGGTGGGCGGCTTCGCCAGCTCGGGCAAGACCGCGCTGACGCTCCAGATCGCCCGCTACATGTCGAGAGGCCTTCGCGTGGGCTATTTCAGTTTGGAGACCGACAGCCAGGACATTGCGATCCGCAATCTGGTCAACCTCTCCGGCGTGGGCAACAAAAAGGTCCTGCAGCACGATCTCAGCGCCGCCGATCTGGCCGCGCTGGAACAGGCGGAGCACGAGCTCCAGCATGCCCAGGTGGAGATCATCCGCACCTCCGGTATGTCGGTGTCCGACATCCGGGCCGTGACTCTGTCGCGGCGTTACGACGTGATCTTTGTTGACTATCTGCAGATCATCCGCTCCCGCGGCGCCTCGCGCTATGAACAGGTTACGGCGATCTCCCAGGAGCTCCACGAGCTGGCGCAGCAGCACGACGTTCTTGTCGTGGCTCTGTCACAGCTCTCCCGTCCCGAGACCACCAAGGGCGGCAAGCAGCTCCCGCCCACCATGTCGGATCTGCGGGAGTCCGGCCAGATCGAGCAGGACGCCGACGTGGTGGCGCTGATCTATCCGGAGGACCCGGCGGACTACCGGTCCAACCGCATCCTCAAGGTCAGCAAAAACAAGGACGGCGAAAAACTGGCGCTGAACCTCAAGTTTGAGGGCTGGACACAGCGCTTTTCCGTCATCGGCCGCTGTCGCGGTCGGGACGCGCAGCCGGCTAAGCTTAAGCAGGTGGCGGCCGACGGCTCGGGCTTTATTCTTTTGCCGGACAACGACCAGCAAAAAATCCCGTTTTAAGGAGGCGCTCATGACGAATAATCAGCGCAGGATGCTCCGCTTCGAGGCCGATCGCAATCGCACCGTCGCGGAGCTGACCATGTCCCCGCTGCGGCGGGATTACTGCCTCGCTCTTGCCGAGGCGCTTGAGGCCGCTCTGTCCGGGCCGGAGGGGAGGTGCCGCGGATGCAGCTCCACCTCGCGGAAAAAGACGTCTACGTCGGACGGCCCGTCCAGCTCGAGCCGGAAGACGACGGCCGAAAGGCCGACCCGTACTATCAGCAAAAGCTAAACGGGCGGATCACCTACATCAACAAAAAGCACCGGTTTTTTACCGTAGCTTACGAGCAATTCGGGAAAACTCTGACCGAAAGTTTTAAGTTTTGAAAGGAGCGTAGTGATGAAGACTACAGCAATTCTGAACCTCAAGGGCGGCGTCGGCAAGACCGTCACCGCGATCAACATGGCGGCGATCCTCGCCGGCGATCACAACCGGCGCGTGCTGGTGATCGACGCAGACAGCCAGTGCAACACCACGGAATTTCTGGCGCCGGCCCGTGACGGCATGCCAAACACCCTCGCGGATCTCCTGCTCATGCCGGAGCTGGCCGGCAGCCCCGGCGGCTACGAGGATTACATCTCGGCGAGCAACGTCGACGGCGTGGATCTCCTGCCGGCCTCCGATGAGCTGATGGATCTGGATCTAAGCACGCTCAAAAGCGGCGTCACTTCCGCGGGCGTCCTGCGGGGTCTGCTGGAGGCCTGCGTCGAGGATGACGTCTACGATAACGTCCTGATCGACTGCCCTCCGGCCTTTAACGCGGCCAGCGCGGCGGCGCTGGTGGCGGCGGATGAGGTGCTGATTCCCGTCAAGCTTGACGCCTTTAGTTTGCAGGGCATGGCCAACCTGCTCAAACAGGTGGCCAACATGCGGGAGATCAACCCGCGGCTGCGGGTTGCGGGGCTGCTGCCCACCATGTGGTACATGGATCCTCTGATCATCCAGGCGGAGGGCACACTGCGGGAAAAATCCGGTCTGCATGTCTACGGGCCCATCCGGCGGAGCGACAAGGTCAACGCCATGACCTTTGCACAGGAGCCTCTGCGGATCTATTCGCCGCGCTCGGCTGCGGGGATCGATTACCGTGCCTTTGTCCTGGAGTGGATGGGAGGTGCGAAAAAATGAGCGAGACCAAAAAAGGCTTTGACCTGGCTGCCGCTCTGGCCGCGGTGTCCAAATCGGACACCGGCGAAAAGCAGATCGTCTACATCGACATCGATAAAATTCGGCCCGATCCCAAGAATTTTTACAGCGTAAGCGTGGCCAACGTGGAGGAGCTTGCTGGCAGCATCGAGCTGGTGGGCCTGCAGCAGCCGATCCTGGTGCGGCCTGAGGGCGGCGGGTACACGGTGATCTCCGGGCACCGGCGCATGGCCGCGCTGAAGCTGCTGATCCACGAGGGCAAGGATCAATTTGCAAAGGTGCCCTGCATCGTCGAGCAGCCGGATGCGCTGCCGGAGATGACCGAGCTCAAGCTCATCCTGGCCAACGCCGACACGCGGCGGATGACCGACAGCGAGCTGAGCATGCAGGCCGAGCGGGTGGAGCGCCTGCTGTACGAGCTGCAGGAAAAGGGCGTGGAGTTTCCGGGGCGGATGCGCGATCATGTGGCAGAGGCCGTTAAGGTGAGCAAGACAAAGCTCAACACCCTCAAGGTGATCCGCACCAAGCTGCGGACGGATCTCACGCTGCGCTGGGAGCAAGGCCAGATCTCCACCGACGCCGCCTATAACATCGCCCGCATGCCGGAGGTGCTGCAGAAAATGGTCTCCGAGAGCAGCTCCAAATCGTCGGTAAACGGCTACATCACCGGCAGGGTGCTGGCCAACGCTGAGGCTTATCTTCACCCGACGGTTTCCCGGAAGGGCTGCCCCGAATGCACCAACGGCCTGCGCTTTGCCGAGCACGACATCAAGATCCGCAATGCCTGGGAAATGTGCGACGGGGCGACCTGCTGCATGAGCTGCTGGAAAGACTGCTCCTTCCGCTGCCCGGCGGCCGAGGAAAAGAAAAAGCAGGAGAAAGCCGACGCCAAAAAGCGAAAGGCCGAGGAGGAACGGAAAAACAAGACGACGGGCCGGAAAAACGGGCAGCGCGTCCGCGCCGTGTGGCAGCGGATCATGCCGCTGGCCAACGCCAAGCGGCTGACGGTCAACGACATCGCCAAGGCCACCGAGCTAATCCCGCAATGGCACACCGGCGCGATCAATGCCGCCCTGTCCGATCCGGAGTTTGACGCCGGCCTGAACATCTACAACTACGGCGTCGAGGAGCTGGAAATGGTTGCCGCCGTGGCCGGGCTGCTGGATTGCTCTGCCGACTATCTTTGCGGGATCACCGACGATCCCACACCGGCATCCGCGCGGCCCGAGCCGGAGCTCGGCGCGGGCGGATGGTATCCCGGCTCGGCCAAGCCGCCGGTGAAATCCATGCTGGCGTCGGTGATCCTCCCGGTGAGCGACGACAGCCGCGTGAGGCTCGCGCTGTGGGAAAATGGCGCGTGGCGCTTCCCGGCATCGAAGCTCACGTTTGCGGTGACGCCGCTGTGGTGGATCCCGCTGCCGCAGAAAAAGGAGGCGTCGGATGGATGAGATCAGAGAGCAGCTCAAAGCGCTGCGGCGCGGGCTCGATTACATCTTTATCCTTCTGGCGCTGCTGGTGGCCGCGATCCTGGCGCTGATCTGGATCGGCAACCTGCGGGAGCTCCGGGCGCTGCGGCGTCAGCTGGAGCCGGAGGAATATTATTACATCATCATCCCGGAGGGCGGCGAAGCGCTCCGGGGAAGGGAGGACCTTATGGATCACGAAAAGATCACGGTGGAGTTGCCCGTCGCCCCGGGCGCGACGGTGTGGCAGCCGATCAAATCTGCGGGCATCGTCCGCCCGGTGACGGTGGACAGCATCACCATCGGACAGCGGCCCAACCGCTGCTACATCGACACCGTCTATCGGACGCCCACCGGCGGACAGCTTTTCCAGCGCCGCCGGCTGAATCAAGTCGGCCGCTCGCTCTTTTTGTCCGAGGGCGAGGCCGTGGCCGCGCTGGACCGGGCGGAAGACCAGGCGTGACAGATCTGCCGTCTGCCTCCGGCTTCGGCCGGAGGCGTCGGCGGAAGAAAGGAGCTGTATGAGAGAGTACATTTTTCGCGGAAAACGAGTGAAAGACGGCGCGTGGGTCGAGGGCAGTCTGCTGACGGTCCAGATCAGTGATCGGTGCGCCTATTTGATTTTCGGCTCGGAGTTTCGGCTTGACGGCGAAGACGTTAAGTCGATGTCCCACGCGGCGGTCGATCCCTCCACCGTGCGGCAGTTTACCGGCCTGCGGGACCGCTCCGGTGCGCGGATCTTTGAGGGCGACATCCTCAAGGCCGCGAAGCGGGTGTCCTGCATCCCGACCGGCAAACTGGGCTACGCAAAATGGAGCGACGTGATGTGCAGTTATGAGATCCGCACGGCGGGCGGAGCCTATCTGCTGGACGCGGAGTGCGGCCCGAGCTTCGACATCGTCGGCAACGTCTTCGACGATGCGGCGCTGCTGCGAGGTGATCTCAATGATTAGTTTTCTGCTGACCGGCGTCTACTTCGCCGCCGGGCTGGCCGTCGGATGGTTCTTCCGCTGCCTCAGTGAGGACGGGCGATGAAGCGGAAAAAGACGGAGATCGCCGGACGGCTGGTGAGCGTCTGCCTTTACACGGCGGCGCTGCCCCGGGACAGCGCGCGGATCCGGCAGCGGCGGGCCCGCTCCAGCTCGGCCGTCCGGCAAATGCTCAATCACAAGACATCGTGGCAAAAGCTGGAGACGCTGCTGGCCTGCAATTTTTCGCCCAGCGATCTGGCCGTGACGCTGACCTATCGGGACGGCGCGCTGCCGCGGACCAAGGCCCAGGCGGTGACGCGGATCAAGCGGTTTATCCGCCTGCTCCGTGAGAGCCGCCGGATGCGCGGCGAGCAGCTGCGTTATGTCTACTGCACCGAGGGCTGGCACGGCGATCACCGCTGGCACCATCACATGATCCTCAACGCCACCGGGAAAGACTATGAAGAGATCCGGTCGCTGTGGGCGGACGACGGGGACGACGTGGACATCAAGCCGCTCAATCAGCTGGACGGCGCCGACCGGCCGGGCGCGACGGTGGCGGAGGACTACCGCGGATGGGCGATCTACCTGACCAAGGAGGCGCGGGAGCACGGCAGCCCGCGGGTGGGTGAGCGGATGTGGGTGCCCAGTAAGGGCCTGCTCCGGCCCAACGTCCAAAATGAGTGGTGCGACAACGCCGAGACGCTGTGTCTGCCGCCCGGCGCGTGGCAGCTGGAGTCCAGCACCGTGATCAATGAGTACGGCGAGTTCGAGTACTTGAGATATGTCCTGCCGCTGGCTGCGAGCTGACGGCGCCTAATGAATTTTTTCTGACTCGGGGAGTGTATAACTTTTTGGCTCCATATTGTAAAAAAGGAGGGTTTGCCCTTGCAAAATGCGGGAAAATCTGGTAAGATGATCTCAAGGGATGGGTGGGTGCTCTGCCCGGTCTGCGGCCGGAAAAAGCTCCTGCAGATCCGTCCCGAAACTGTCGCCCGGAAGCTGCCGCTCTATTGCCGGCACTGCGGCGCGACGGTGCAAGTTAACATTGCGGCGCTTGAGGTGGAGATCACCGACACAGCGTCGGAGAGCCTGAGCCATCGAGCCTGAGCCTGACAACCGCTATGCGGGGTTGTCGGGCTTTTTTGTTGCTCCGAGTTGGCACGCCGAGAGCCGGAACGCCTGACACCCTGCAGCGGTGTCGGGCGTTTTTGCTTTTTCGGGGAGGTGACGGGGTGGATTACAAGGGCGAGCGCTGGCAGCTCCTTCGGGCGCGGGTGCTGCGGCGCGACGGTTATCGCTGCCGGGATTCGGCGCGATATTCTCCAGTGCCGGTTCCGGCCACCACGGTCCACCACGTGTGGCCTGTGGAGGAGTTTCCTGGCTGGGCGTGGTGCAGCTGGAATCTGATCTCGCTCTCGCAGGAGGCGCACAACGCGATGCACGACCGCAAGACCGGCAAGCTCACCGAGCGCGGGCTCGCCTGGCAGCGGAGGGTATCCCCCCCTCCTGATGCGCCGAATCCCTTCCGGTGAAGCACCGGGGCCTGCCTACTTATCCGACGGCGGGAAAACCGCCGGAGGGGGTAAACGGGGAAAGCCGGGCGGCAGCCGGCACGGGAACGAAAGCAGGCACGCACCCGGCGCGCGGGCAAGACTGGATCTCGCCCGGACGCGGGATGCGCCCGCAAACGACGCGGCCGCGCGAACGGCAGCCGGAAGGAGGTGGACGATGGGCAAAGAGCAGATGATCCGGGACAGCATGATCTCGGTGGGAACCTACAATGCGATTTTCGAACCGACGATCAAGCAGCTGGCCAAGGCCGAACGCGAGCTCTCCCGGGCCGAGAAAGCCTGGCGGGCAGCCGGCGGCAAAATGGTGGCCGAGCTGGTGAACAAGACCGGCGGGAAGTACACCGCCAAAGACCCAAACTGGGCCGTGGTGGAGCAGATGCGGAAGGACGTCACCGCTCTGCGGAATCAGCTGGGTCTGACGCCCACCGGCCTCAACAAGGTGCGCAACGCTCTGGACACCGGCGCCGCCGGGAAGAGCCGCATCGAGGAGCTGCTGGACGCGGCTCACGATTACGCCCTGGATCACGCCTCGGACATCCAGGCGGAGGTGGACGGCTTTGTAGAGAGCGTGCTCTCCGGCGAGTCCGGGCTCTGCCAGGAGATCGTCCAGGCGTGCCGGCGCTACGTGTCCGATTTGGACACCGGGAAGTGGGATTTTCGGCCGGAGCCGGCCTGTGAGATCATCGCTATCATCGAGACCACCGTCTGCCACCAGCAGGGCGAAGCCATCGATGCCACGCCCCTGCGCGGGAAACCGTTCATTCTCCTGCCTTACCACAAGTTCATTATCTGGAATCTGATGGGCTTTTATCTTCCGGGCAGCCGGGAGCGGCGCTTCCAGGAGTGTTTGGACTTCGTCCCCCGAAAAAACATCAAGACCACCTTTGCCGCGGCGCTGGCCTGGGCGCTGGCCCTTTACGAGCGGGCCTCCGGATCGAAGGTCTACGAGGTGGGCGGCGCCCTCAAGCAGGCGCTGGAGGGCTTCGATTTTCTGAAGTACAACCTCCGCCGGAACCGGATCACCGTGGACGACGATCCGGCCTGCGGGCTGCGGATCATCGACAACAACATGGAGCGCTCGATCTCCGGCGACATCGGCGACGGCTTTGTCTCCATCAACGCCCTGGCGGCCAACCCGGACAAGCAGGACTCCTTTAACGCCAACATCATCATCGCGGATGAGGCGCACACCTATAAGGGCCCGAAACAGTACCAGATCCTCCGCGACGCTACCAAGGCCTACACCAACAAGCTGATCATCGTCATCAGCTCCGGCGGCGACAATGCCCAGGGCTTTTTGGCCAAGCGTGTGGAGCTGCTGTCCAAGATCCTGGACGGCACCGTCAAGGATGCCTGGGCCGACCGGATCTTTATCTTTATCGCCCGGGCGCCCAGGACGCCCAGCGGCGAGGTGGATATCACCGATCCCGCCGTGCTCCGGGCGGCAAGCCCCGGCTGGGGACACTCCATCCGGCCTCAGAGCATGATCGACGACGCCGCCCAGGCGGCGGCCGATCCGCAGCTCAGGCCCGAGTTTTTGAACAAGAGTCTGAACGTCTTCACCGCCGCCCTGCGGGCGTGGTTTGACATCGAGGAGTTCCGGGCCAGCGATCGAAAGTATAACTGGTCGCTTGCCGAGCTGGCCAAGCTTCCGATCAAGTGGTACGGCGGCGTGGACCTGTCCAAGCTCCACGACCTGACGGCGGCCTGCATCTTCGGCCACTATAACGGCGTGGACATCATCATCCCGCACGCCTGGTTCCCGCGGCCGGCTGCCATGGTCAAGGCGCAGCAGGATCAGATCCCGCTCTTCGGCTGGCTGGATGAAGGCTGGCTGGACATGACCAACGACAATATCACCAATCACATCGACGTGGTGCGATGGTATGAGAAAAAGCGCAGCGCCGGCCATAAGTTCCGGATCATCGGCCACGACCGGAAATTCTGCCGCGAATACTACGTGGCCATGAAAAAGGCCCGGTTCCCGGTGCGGGATCAGCCCCAGCTCTTTTACCGGAAATCCGAGGGCTTCCGTTATCTCGAGGCCAGCGCCAAGCGGGGCACGCTCTATTACTGCCACGCGGAACCCTTCGAGTATTGCGTGCAGAACGTGGCGGCGGTGGAAAAGACCGACGACGCCATCCAGTACCAAAAAATCGCGCCGGAGCTGCGCATCGACATCTTTGACGCGGCCGTCTTTGCGGCCTGTGCCTATTTGGAAGACATGACAAGCAAAAGCGCCGCCGGATCTGCGTGGTTCGGCGGACCGGACCGAGAGGAGGAGATCACATGAGCAAAGCGCGCGGCTGGCGACCGCCATGGAAGCGACGGGATAACGCCCTCCTTGCCGCTTATCTCAGCGGGCCCGAGAGCCTGGCGGCCGCCGGCTACGTGAGACTGATGGACTGTCCCGCCATCCAGAGCGCCGTGGGCGGGCTGGCCGACATCATCAGCAATGCCACCATCCAGCTGATGCGCAACACCGAGGCCGGCGACGTCCGGATCAAGGACGGGCTGGCCCGGTTTATTGACATCGGCCCCTGGCGGCACGGGAGCCGGAAGGGGCTGGTGCAATGGATCGTGGTGACCATGCTCACCGACAGCCACGGCAGCGCCTTTGTACTGCCCCACAGCGAGGCCGGCTATCTCACCGAGCTGGAGCCCATGCCCGGCGCCTATGCCGTGACCCACGACCGGGGACAGACCTATGAGGTCCTGTGGCGTGGCCGGGCTTATCCGTCGGACAGCGTGCTGCACTTTGTCTATCGCCCGGACCCGGCAGAGCCGTGGAACGGGATGGGGCTGACGGCGTCGCTGCAGGAGGTCAGCCGCAACCTGCGGCAGGCATCCAAAACCCGCCGGGGATTTTTGGCCGACAAATGGAAACCGCCGCTGATCGTGCGGGTCAACGCCGACGCCGGCGAGCTGGCCGACGAAAGCGGCCGGAAGAAGATCCGCGACGCCTATCTGGCCGACAGTGAGAGCGGCGCGCCGTGGATCCTCCCGGCTGATCTGATGGACGTAAGCCAGGTCAAGCCGCTGTCGCTCAATGATCTGGCGATCGCCGACAACGTGGCCATCGACAGCAAGGCCGTGGCCAGCATCGTGGGCGTGACGCCTTACATGGTGGGCGCCGGCAACTACAACGCCGCCGAGCACAATAACATGATCCGCACCACCGCAACCTCTATCTCCAACATTATCGCCCAGGAGCTGACCCGCAAGCTGCTCTGGTCGGATGATCTCTACTTCAAATTTTCCACCCGCCGGCTCTACTCTTACAGCATGCAGGAGCTGAGCACGGTGGGCTCTACGCTTTTTGTTCGGGGCATCATGACCGGCAACGAGGTCCGCGACTGGGTGGAGCTGAGCCCCAAGGACGGCCTGGATGAGCTGGTGGTGCTGGAGAATTATATCCCGCTGGATCGCATCGGCGATCAGAAAAAGCTCAATGAAGGGGGTGAGAATTGATGGAAGAACGCAATGCCGCCGTGCGGCAGATCCGCAGTCTGCCACAGCGTTACACGCTGCGGGAGGATGACAAAAATGCCTACATCGAGGGCTATTTTTCGGTTTTTAACACGCCTTATGTGCTGTGGGAGGGCGCGGAAGAAATCATCCTGCCCGGCGCCTTTGACAGCTGCATGGGCCAGGACACCCGGGCGTTGGTGAATCACGACACCACCCTCGTCCTGGGCCGGACGAAAAACGGGACGCTGGAGCTCAAGCAGGACGATCACGGCCTGTGGGGCCGGATCACGATCAATAAGGCCGACACCGACGCCGTGAATCTATACGCCCGGGTGGACCGGGGCGACGTGGATCAGTGCAGCTTTGGCTTTAGCATCGAGAGCGAGCGCTATGTGGATCTGGGCGGCGGAAAATGCCGCTGGGAAATCGAAAAGATCGGGCAGCTCTTTGAGGTGAGCGTCTGCACCTTCCCGGCCTATGAGGCAACGTCCGTGTCGGCCCGGGAAGCCGACCTGAAAGAGATCAACCGCCGGAAGCTGGAAAGCCGCCGGGCGGAAATCATGAAAAAGCTGAAAGGAGAGATTTGACCCATGGCCCTGAAAGTCCTGATGCTGCGTGCCCGGCTCAATGCCCGCAATGCGGACATGGCCGCGCTGCAGCAGACCCGCGAGACCCTCCGGCAGAGATCCGCCGAGCTGGAGAGCGACATCAACGAGGCAGCCACCGAGGAGGAACTGAACGTCTGTGACCAGGCCGTGTCCGATTTGGACACCCAGCTCACAGAGAACGACGCCGCCATCGACACGCTGCAGGCGGAGATCGACGACATCACCCGGCAGATCGCCGAGCTGGAAGCCGCCCAGGAGCGCGGCAACGACCCGGCCGGCCCCGCGCCGGCCGCAGAAGAAGAAAGGAGAAATGATCCCATGCCTTACAATGTCACCGCTGACCGCCGCTGGTTCGGTTTGAGCTACGAGGAGCGTGACCGCATCATGCAGCGGGACGACGTCAAGAACTTTGCCGCTCAGCTGCGCTCCATGCGCGGCCAAACCCGCGCCGTCACCAATGCCGATCTGGGCATCCCCCCCGTCCTGCTGGGCCTGCTGGAAAACAACTTCGAGCGCTACAGCAGGCTGGTGAGCCACATCACCGTCCACACCGTCAAGGGCACCGGCCGTCTGAACATCGCCGGCACCGTCCCCGAGGCGTATTGGGTGGAGGCCACTGCAGCCGTGTCCGAGCTGACCCTGTCCTTTACGAATCTGGAGCTGGACGGCGCCAAGGTGTGCGGCTATGCCGCCATTCCCAACGCCACCCTGGAGGATGACGACGACCTCCGCCTGATCACCACCGTGATGGAGACGATCTTCAAATCGATGGGCCTGGCCTTTGACAAGGCCGTGATCTTCGGCACCGGTACCAATATGCCTGTGGGCTTTGTCACCCGCCTGGCCGCCGCGACTCAGCCCGCCTGGTGGGGCACCAAGCAGGGCACCTTTACCGACCTGAGCGCCACCCACGTCCTCAAGCTGAACCTGCTGGCCAAGGTGGGCGCGGAATTCTTCCAGCCCCTGCTGGCCGCCCTGGGCGTGGCTGATCCTGCCTACTCCGACGGCAAGCCCGTCTGGGTCATGAATCGCAAGACCCACATCGATCTGCTGACCCGCTGCCTGGCCTTCGATATGAACGCGGCGCTGCTGGCCGGCATGAATAACAGCATGCCCGTCATCGGCGGCGAGATCCTCGAGGAGGAGTGCATGAGCGATTACAATATTGCAGGCGGCTACTCCAGCCTGATGATCGGCCTGCACCGCACCGGCGCCAAGGTGGCCTACAGCGATCTGCCTATGTTTATCCAGGATCAGACCGTCTTTAAGGGCACCGACCGCTGGGACGCCAAGCCCGCCCGCGGCGAGGGCTTTGTGGTGGTGAGCTATAACAACGTCAACCCCGTCACCACCGCCACCTTCGCCGGCGTCACTCCTCCCTCCGGGACCTAAGGTGATGCGGCATGGGGATGGACGCAAAGCTGCAGCTGCTCAAGGCTGATCTGGGCCTGATGCGCGTCAGCGCGGAGCAGGCCGCCTATCTGACGGCTCTGCTGACGCAGGCGGCCGCCGAGCTAGAGCGCAAGGGCATCGTCCTCACGGACACCATCGAGGACGACATCCTGGTGGAGATGGTCGCCGCCTGGAAGTACCGGGTGAGAGCGCAGAGCGCCTCCCCGGCCATGCCGGAGACTCTCCGCCGGGCGATCTATGATCGGATCGTCCAGACCGTCGCGGGAGGTGACGGGGATGGCTGATCTGATCTATGATCGGATCCTCACGGTCTACCGCCTGTCACAGGGCACGTCGCCGGCGCAGCGCAAGCTCACCGGCGGCGTAGAGCACTATTATCGGGAGGCGGACGTCTACGCCTCCCGATACTGGCAAGCAAAACAGGCGGGGGAGACCATCAGCATGATGGCCGTGATCCCGCGGCAGGACTGCGACGATCGCGTCACGGCCGAGATGTACTGCGTCCCGGAAGACGGGCGGATCTATCGCATCGTCCAGGCGCAGCACACCTACGACGCCAACGGACAGCCCGTCACCGTGCTGTCCCTGTCCACACCGGAGGGCAAATATGAGCTACTCAAAGATTGATGCGGCGCTGCGCGCCGTTCTGCCCGACGGCGTTTTTCGCCTGGAGGCGCCGGAGCGGCCCGACGGAATCCCTCTGACCCGCTATATCGTCTGGACGCCCACCGGCTCCCGCTCGGTGTATGCCGAGGGCTCCACCGCCATCCGGATCTACAGCGCCGTGGTGACGGTGGTGTCCCAGACGGACGACGATCCGCTGGTGGAACAGGTGCTGGACGCGCTCCACGGGGCCCACGTGGCCGTGGGCGCTCCGGCGCAGGAATACGCGGAAAATGAGATCACCTCCTACGTGGACATCCCCTGTGAGGTGATCTGATGGCGAAATTTGATCCTGACACGACGGGGATCGAGTCCGCCGTCCGCGCCCTCCGCCGTGCTGACCTTTTTACCGATGAGGCCGAAGCCAAGATGCTCGACGCCGGCGGCCAGGTGCTGGAGCAGGCGATCGCTGCCGCTGTGCGGCGGTCGCACCATGTCCGCACCGGGCAGCTGGCAGCCTCTATCAAGCGGGACACCAAGGTCCGCAAAGATAAGTACGGCGTGCCCTACGTCCGGGTGACAGCGGTCGGCAAAACGCGGAAAGGCGTCCGCCACGCCGTCAAGGGATTTGTGCTCAACTACGGCCGCCGGACCCGCGGCCGGATCCGGGACGATCACTTTTGGACCGACGCGGCCGAAAAGGCTGCGCCGGCCGTGGAAAAAGCAATGCAGGACGCGGCCGACCGCATCCTGTCAGAAAACGAAAGGAGCTAAAACATGCCTGCTTTTGATCTTCGGGGCATCAAGGTGGCCGAGTACACGGTCACCAACAACACCCCCGGCTATGGAACCGCGCAGACCGCCGGCGACGCGATGAGCGTCAACCTGGAGCTGCGCCACGCAGAGGGCCGGCTCTATGCCGAAAGCTCGCTGGCCGAATATCTGAAAAAAGCCACCGGCGGCAGCATCTCCATCGGCGTCAAATATCTCCCCAACGCCGTGCAGAAGCTGCTCTTTGGCTACACCGACAAGCCCCGCACCGTGGGCGAGGCCACCGTCAACGGCCTGCTGATGAATAAAACGGCCGTGGCCAAGTATGCCGGCGTCGCATTTTACGCGCCGGACATGATCGACGGCGTGGAAAAATACACCTGCGTCCACGTCAAGCGCGCGCGCTTCGGCCCGCCCTCTTACGTCTACCAGACGCTGGGTGAAAGCATCACCTTCCAAACGCCCACCACCTCCGGCGAATTCCTGCCCGACGCGGCGGGCGATCTGCTGGAAACGGCGATCTGCGACGATGAGACCACCGCCATCGCCTGGTGCGGCGCCGTCTTCGGGGCCTGATCATGGACATCAGACTCAAGACGGTCCCGCTGGACTTCGACGGCCGGCATTACGACCTGGCCGTCAACATGAACGTCCTGGCTGACGTCCAGGAAATGAACGGCGGCAATCTGGGCGCTGCCCTCACCGGCAAGCGCCTGACCCGCAGCGTGCTCCAGTTTTTGACGGCGGCGATCAACGACGCCGCCGACGCCCAGGGGCTGGACGTGCGCTACACCGAGCGCCAGGTGGGCCGTATGCTGACGCCTGCTCAATTCGACGCCGTCCGCGACGGCATGATGGAGCTGGTGGTGCTGGCCCTGTCCGGCGACGACAGCGAGGACGACGAAAAAAACGCGGAAGCCACGCGGAGCTGAGCGCGCTCAACTTCGCGTGGTACTTGCACATCTGGATGGTGGAGCTCCGGCTGGATGAGCCGACCTTCTGGCGGACCATGACGCCGGCCCGGTGCATGGCCCTCTATCGGGAGCACTTCCGGCCGCCGGTGCCCAAGTCGGACACGGCCCGGCCGGCTTCGCCGTCCCTCTCTGAATTTCTTTTGAAAGGAGGTGGCTAAATGGCGCTCGGAAAAATCGGTAATGCAATCACGATAACCGGCGAGAAGGAATACAAACAAGCGATCGCAGACATTAACGTGTCGCTGCGAACGTTGAAAACCGAGATGGGTTTGGTGTCCGAAAAATATGCCGAAAACGCCGACAGCGTAGACGCGCTGTCGGCAAAAGGCGATATACTCAGCCGGCAGATCGAGGAGCAGCGAAAAAAGGTCGATGCCGCACGGGCAGCACTGGAAAAATCGGCCGAGGTTTACGGCGAGTCCGACACCCGCACCCAGAAGTGGCAGCAGAGCCTGAACGGCGCTGAAACCGATCTGCTCAAGATGGAGCGTGCGCTCCGGGACAACAACGCGCAGCTGGAGGCCGCGCAGCAGGCCACCGACGACTATTCCGGCGCGCTGGCCAAGATGGACGAAGCCACCCAGCAGACCGGCGAGCAGTCGGCCACGCTGGGCCAAGGTCTTGAGGCGCTCACCGACAAGCTGGGGATCAAGCTCCCCGCCGGAGTCAAAAACGCCGCTGACAAGCTGGGCACCATCAATCCCAAATTCGTCGCCGCGGCAGCCGGCGCCGCTGCTCTGGCCGCCGCCGTGGTCAAGGCCGAAAAGGCGCTGATCGACATGACCAAAGAGGCCGCCTCGGCCGCCGATGAGCTGGCCACCCTGTCCCTGCAGACGGGGATCAGCGTGACGGACCTGCAAAAGCTGGAGTATGCCGCCGAGTTTGTGGACGTCTCCGTGTCCACCATCACCGGGTCCATTACCAAGCTCACAAATAATATGCAGGCCGCCCGGGACGGCAGCACGGCCATGGAGGATAATTTCCGCAGGCTGGGCGTCAGCATCACCAACACCGACGGCTCGCTGCGGGACGCGCGCGAGGTCTTTTACGAGGCCATCGACGCCCTGGGCCGTGTGGGCAACGCCACCGAGCGGGACGCTCTGGCCATGGACATCTTCGGCAAGAGCGCGCAGGAGCTCAATCCGCTGATCCTTGAGGGCAGCGCCGGCCTCAAGGCGTATATGGACAGAGCAGAGGAAACCGGTTATGTGCTGAACGAAAAGGGCGTCGCGGCCCTGAATAATGTGCAAAACGCCGTCGATGAATTCAATTTTCGCCTGGAGGGCGGCAAAAAGAGCATCGCCGCCGAGTTTGCTCCGGCAGTGGAAGACTTTTTTGAAATGAGCACCGAGCTGGTGGGCGCTCTGAGCAAGGGCCTCAAAAACAGCGGCCTGCTGGAGATCGCCAAGGATCTGCTGGGCCTGCTGACCAGCATCGGCAAAGCCCTGATCAAGGGCGGCGAGTCCGTCGGTAAATTCCTCGAGTCCATGCGTAAACTGCCCGCGGGGCTCAAGGGCCCTCTGGAGATCCTGGCCGCCATGGCCGACACCATCGGCCTGATCTCCAGCGTGATGAGCGGCGACTGGGACGGCGTCAAGACCTATCTCGGCCTCAACGCCAAAAACGGTAAGCTGTCCAACCTCCACAAATTTTGGTACGGAGACGCCGCCGAGACCTCCGTCTGGGACGCCGAGCGCGGCACGTGGGTCGGCAATGCCGGGAGCAGCTCGGGCAGCTCCTCAAGCGCCCCAGAGTACGTCTGGGATCCCACGATCGGACGTTACGTCGAACGAACCGGCGGCAACGCGGCCGGCACGGACTACTGGCGCGGCGGCATGACCTGGGTGGGCGAGAGCGGCCCCGAGCGGGTCTGGCTGCCCTCCGGCAGCCGCATCCAGACGGCCCAGGAGAGCCGGGGCGGCGGCGACGTCTACAACATCACGATCGCGGCCAAAGATGTCAAGGAATTCAACGACATCGTCCGGATCGCCAAAAATGCCCGCCGGGCTGAGCGGATGGGGGTGACAGGATGAGCAAAACCTTAACTTTGCGGGCCTCAGAGTCCTGCGTGGTCTCGGAAAACGCCGTCAACGCGCACTATGCCGCGCCGGCACAGACCACGCTGGCGCCGGGTGAGATCATGGTGTCGCTGCTGGATCTGTCCCTCGCGACCGGGTATGAATTTTGCCCGATTCTCAGCGGCAATGAGGTGACTGTCTATGTCTATTCCGGCGATTACGACGACGTCTACGGCAAGGTGCGGATTCTGTGCTGCGGCTATGCCAAGGGCCCCATCAGTGACTTTGCGTCGCTGACCTACAAAAACGGCCCGGGGTTTTATTGCTTGCCCTCCGTCGTCGTCAGTGGCGGCCTCCCGGGGGGCGGAACCCAATCTATTAGTTCCCTCGCCGCTGAGGCTGCCGCTCGCTATGGGCTTGCTATCGAAAACAGCTCTTATGCGGATGTCAGCGCCGAGATCGCCTCGGCTTCGGCCACCACGGCCCGCAAGCCGGCGCTCAAGCTGGTGGTGGATGAGACCGCCACGGTCGGACTTTCCATCCGCTCCTGCTCCCCGACCTCCGGCTTTGTGGCTCGGGCGCAGCCTGCCGTCTTTGCCTGGGACGCGCGGCCGAATGGCTCCTGCATCACGCCCGTGGTGCAGGAGAGCGGCTTTTTCCGCTGGCGCGAGGGTTCCTCCGGCCAGATCCACACCGTGGCCGTGTTTGAGGACAGCTCCGTCACCATCCCGGCCGGGACCTTTCCCTCCGGCGAGATCCAGTGGCAGATCGAGCTGACGGCCAATTCCGGCGAGGTGACCACCTCGCCCTGGTACACGATCACCACCGCCGACGTCACACCCACCGCCGTCCCCCGGTCGCCCATCAGCGCCGTTCTCGACGGCGGCGAGGACAACACCTTTGTCTGGGATCATGTGATCTCCACCGGCACGGCTCAGACGGCCTTTGATCTGCAGGCGCGGATCTCCGGCACCTGGACCACGATCAAGTCGGGTACCGGCGCCGCCACGTCCACCGTGATCCCCGCCGGTACGCTGTCCACCACTGCCGACGCCTGGCGCGTTCGCACCTACAACGCCGACAGCGTGGCCGGCGCATGGAGCGACGCCGTGAGCATCATCGTGGTGGCTGCTCCCGCAACGCCCGGCGTCACGGTGATCTCCCAGGGCCCGCGGCCCGAGATCCGCTGGGCCACCACCGGCCAGCAGGGCTATGAGATCGAGCTGGGCGTTTACGCCTCCGGCCTCATTTACGGCGCCGCGCAAAGCTGGCGCTGCCCGATCTGGCTGGCCGACGGCAGCTACATCGTCCGCGTCCGGGTGATCAACAGCTACGGCCTGTGGTCCGAGTGGGGCTCTGCGCCCGTCACCGTCACCCACACCGAGGGCGACGCCATCACCCTCACCGTGGAGGCCACCCACACGGCGCGCCTGGCCTGGCGGACCTCCGGCGCCTACGACCGCTTTGTGATCTATCGCAACGGCGCGGTTGTGGCCGTCACCGGGGACGCCGTCTACGAGGATCCCTGCAGCATCGGGCCCGTGACTTATCAGATCCGCGGGATCTATGAGGGCTCGGATGATTACGGCGTGTCGCCCGAGGTCGCCGTCACCGTCGCCGCCGACACGCTGATGCTCTGCGAGCTGGACTCCGGCGCGTGGCTCCGGCTGGAGCTGTCCGACGCGCAGCACCGCACCTTTGAGGAGTCGCTGCAGCGGCAGACCGCGCAGATCTATCTGGCCGGCCGGGCATATCCCGTCGTGGAGATCTCCGAGCACAGCAGCCGCAGCGTGTCCGTCACCTGGGCCACCAACAATCCCGCCCTGTGTGCCGCATGCGACGCGCTGCCCGGCAAGCGGGTGTGTGTCAAAACGCCCGGCGGGCGGATGGTCACCGGCATCCTGGACGCCCTCTCCCGCACCGGCGGCGAGTTTTACACCGTCTACGCCGCCACCGTCTGGCAGATCGCCGAGGAGGTGATCACCGTTGATCCGTAATGTGAGCTACCGCGTGGACGTGCTGCGCCGCGGCGTTGCGCATACGCAGCTGCTCTTCGACACGGCCGAGCCTCCCAACATCATCGCCAGCAAGGGCGCCGAGATCCAGACCAGCTTTTCCGGCACCTTCCGGGCCAACAGCGCCGTGGACTGGCTGGGCGATGAGCTGCAGCCGATGATGATCCTGGATGGCGTGGAACACCCGCTGGGGATCTACATCCCCACCACCGTCCAACAGATCTACGGCGAGTCCGGCGCTTCCGTGGCCGTGGAGGCCTACGACCGCAGCTATCGCCTGCAGGAGGCCGCGCTGGAGTCCCGCCGGACCTTTACCGCCGGGACGCGCTACACCGACGTCGTGGGCCAGCTGCTCACCGAGGCCGGGATCGCGCTGCAGCTGGTGGAGCCCTCGACGCTGACGCTGGCCACCGACCGGGAAGACTGGGATCTGGGCACGCCTTATCTGCGGATCATCAATCAGCTGCTGGGCGAGATCAATTACGATCCCGTCTGGCTCGATGCCCGCGGCTTTGCCCACGCCGAGCCCTACCGCGCGCCGGACGCGGCGCGGATCGCTCACAGCTACAGCGCGTCGGATCTGCTGCAGGAGCCGCTGGCCGAAGAGGCCACCGCGGCCCTGGACGTCTTCGGCCGGGCCAATGTTTTTGTGGTCCGCTGCTCCAACCCGGATCTGGCGGCGCCGCTGGTGGCCACGGCAGTCAACGACAACCCGCTGTCCTCGCTCTCGACGGTCAGGCGCGGCCGCCGCATCGTCGCCGTGTCGCAGGTGGACCAGATCGCCTCGCAGGCGGCCCTGCAGGCCTACGCAGACCGGCTCTGCAACGAGTCCATGCTGGCCACCCAGCAGATCCAGCTTTCCACCCTCAACGAGCCCGGGCACGGCCTGGGCGACGTGATCGCGGTGGATCATCCCGGATTTGGCGGGATCTATGAGGAGACCGGCTGGTCGATGTCGCTGGGCGTCGGACAGCTCATGACCCACGAGGCGCGAAAGGTGGTGATCATCTGATGGAGGGCATTACCGAGATGGTGGCACAGCAGCCGGAGCAGGAGGCGCCTGTCTGCAATTTTGCCACCGTGGGCGCCGTCTACGAGGACGGCGTCACCCTGATTTTCGACGGCGAGACCGAAGCAGGCGAAAAACATTACAAATGCAACACCGCCGTGGTCTTTGCCGCCGGCGACCGCGTCAAGATCCTGCCGGACAGCGGCACTTATGTGGTGGAGTACGTGGTGGGCGCTCCCGCCCAGCCGGACACGCCTGCGGCAATCGAGCTGGACCGGCTGGTCTACCGCTCCGGCTCCACGGTCCGCACGGTGGATCTGGACTCCGTCGCCTTTGAGCCCGCCGACAACACGACGGCAATCAACGTCGCCCTGGGCTCGACGCTCTATCCCTGGGCCGGGCTTTACACCGGCGACGGCAGCTCCCGGCTGGCATCCACGCGGGGCAAGGTGGGATTTTTCGGCACCACGCCTATCGCCAAGCTGACGCTGGGCACCACCAGCAACAATCAAAATTACACCAGCGCCACCGCCAGCAATTATCTTTACATCCTCAACAACATCGCCGGCATTTTGAAAAAATATGGCCTGATCGGGTAGTGTCCGATTTGGACACCGCCCCCGAAAGGAGGGATCTCACATGATGCAGGGCGACCAGTATTACATCCCCTTTTACCTTACCAATCAGGACGGCACGCCTGTCACCTCTGCCGACGTTTCGGTGGTGGAGATGATGATCGGCACCATCCGCAAGGTTTGGCCGACAGACGGCAGCTACGACGCCGAAAACCACGCCTTTTTGTTTCCGGTGACACAGCAGGAGTCCTTTAGCTTGCTGGCCACCGCGCAGCCGGTGCAGGCGAGAGTCTACTTTGCCACCGGCGCCGTGGTCGGCGGCAAGGCCGGCCCCGTCCTCATCGACCTCAGCCGGTCCAGGGAGGTGCTCGCCCCGTGAGAGAGATCCGCATCACCCTGGGCGCGCCCATGTCCGTCACGGTCCGTCTGGGAGTCCCCGTCGCGCTGGTCGCGGACGCCGAGACCTACGACGGGCCCTACGACGTGACGCCTGATTTTGCGGGCACGACGCTCTACACGACGGGACAGCTGATGTCCCGCAACGTGGAGGTCGAGCCCATCACCGTGTCCCGCACGGACAATCTGTCCGGCGGCAAGACAATCTACATCGGAGGTGCAATCTAATGCCTAACCCTTACAACAACAAGGTCGTCCTCGCCTCCGGCGAGGTTTTGATCGATCTGACCGCCGACACCGTCGACGCCGCCCATCTGCTCTCCGGCTACACGGCCCACGACAAGAGCGGCGCTCCCATCACCGGCGCCTGCGATTACGACAGCGACACGTCCGACGACACCGCCGCCGTCAGTGAGATCCTCGCCGGCAAGACGGCCCACGCCCGGGGCGCGCAGCTGACGGGCACCATGCCCAACCGCGGCGGCGTCACCGGGACGATCGCTACCAAGGCCGGCCAGTACACCGTCCCCCAGGGCTACCACGACGGCTCCGGCAAGGTGTCCATCGACGCCACCGAGCAGGCCAAGCTGATCCCCAGCAATATTCGCGAGGGCATCACCATCCTGGGCGTGGAGGGCACGATGTCCGGCTCGGAGTCGGAGAACAAGCAGGCCAAGGCCGTGACGCCCACTTTCTCCCAGCAGGTGGTGCTGCCAGACACCGGTTACACCTGCCTGTCCCAGGTCACCGTGGCGGCGATCACGGTGACGTATAGCGACAACGCCGCCGGCGGTCAGACCGTGACCATCGGCGCGTCGGCCTGATGGCCGCGAATAAGGTGGTGCTGGCAAACGGCACCACCCTCATCGATCTGACGTCCGACACCGTGGCCGCCGGGAGTCTGCTCTCGGGGGTCACGGCCCACGACAAGAGCGGCGCTCCCATCACCGGGACTCTCACTGTCAACAGCTACTATGTCCTGTCCTCAGCTCCTTCGTCCAGCCTGGGCGTCGACGGCGACATTGCCATCGTGGAGGGGTGACCTATGCCCACGCTATCAGTCGATTTGTCGATTTTCGACAGTGAAAGCACCACGCTCGACACTTACAGCACCGACGTGGCCTCTTCCGGCTGCGGCGGGTCCAGCGACACATCTTACGCGCGTTTTGCCATTCCGGTCGCCCTGGGCGCCGAAGGATCTGTCTACTACCGCTTCGATCTGTCGGCGCTGCCGGCTGGATCTGCGATTACGTCTGTCCGTCTGCTCTACAAGGCCAATATCCAGAGCACATCTTACATGCAGACGCGGACGATCTCCGCCGTCGCGGGGCTGACAGTCAAGGGCACCCCGCAAACGCTGGCCACATCCGAGGCAAACGACAAGGACTACGGCACGATGACCGGGTGGACCGAGGCCGAAGTCCGGACAGCGGGCATCTGCTTATATGCCAAGCGTCGCGTAAATAACAGCGGCTCGGGCAACCGGCTGTGGATCTATGGCGCCACGCTCATCGTCGATTACGAGCCGCCCGCTGCCGTCTATTACGTCAAGCAGTCCGGCGTCTGGCGGCAGCTCAGCAATCCCACCTTTTACCGCAAAGAGTCCGGCTTTTGGGTTAAAAAATCCGGCAGCCCGTTTGTGGCGGGCATGAATTACACCTATAAGGAGGATCGATAAAAATGGATAGAGAGATTTTTATAACCTACATCATCCCCATCATCATGGCGGTTTTTACCGCCATCGCCGGTTGGCTCGGCGTGCAGATCAAGGCGCTGTGCCAGCGGTATCTGGACAACAAGACCAAGCGCGACGTGGCCCGGACCTGTGTCAAGGCGGTGGAGCAGCTCTACTACGACCTCAGCGGCCCCGAAAAGCTGAAAAAGGCGCAGGAGGGCATCGTGGCCATGCTGCAGGAAAAGGGCATCCCCATCTCCGAGCTGGAAATGAACACCCTCATCGAGAGTGTCGTCTGCGAGTTTAATCACGGCGCCGGCATCGGCGAGCTGCTGGCGCTGCCGGAGGTCGATCAGACCGCCGAGCCCTGCTATGAGGCCCCGGTCTACACCGAGGAGGAGGGGGCGTCCGAATGAGGGTCATGGCCTTTCGGCGGATCTCCGTCTTCCAGGCCTCCGGCGCGGCCGATCCAAAAAGCTACATCGACGCCGGGGACCTCTGCGAGCTGGGGCCGCGTACGCTCTCCGGCCTCTGGCCGGTGACCTATCCCACCTCCCGCGGGCCAAAGACGCGCTGGCTGCGGGAGCTCCGGGGCTTTTTGGTCAACCAAAATGATTATGCCTCCATCCCTTACCCGGCCCCGGGTTACGAGCAGGCTACCGTCAAAAGCGGCGGCTGCGGCGTCTGCGCCGCCGTAAACGCCCTGGGCGCGCTGATCGGCGTCCGCGTCCCCGTGGCCACCATGGCCCAGTTTTCCCGCGCCTGGGGCGCGAGGGTGCCCGGCGGGACCGACATGCGCCGGCTGACCGACAAGCTCGAGATCGCTTATCGCGTGATCTGCAGACAGACGTCCAGCGCGGCCGAGCTGCGGGCCCATCTGGCGTCCGGCGGCGTGGCCATCTGCAACACGGCGGGGCGCGGGCTCTTTTCCACCGGCGGCCACTACATGGCCATCCTGGGCGAGCTGGACGGCAAGCTCTGCATTGCCGACTCCGGCCTCTATGCCGGTAAATACAGCTCCGCCGCCCGCCGGAAAAAGGTCTCCGTGTCTGGGGATCTGATCTTTGCGGCTGTGTCCGATTTGGACACCGACTGCGTGGGCCGCAGCCCGCGCTATTACCTGTTGTCAAAGCAAGGATGAGGAGGCGACGCCTATGTGGTATCAGATCCTGCTGGCGATCGTGGGGGGCGCCGCCGGTGCTGCCCTGATCAATCAAGTGGGGGAGTCCCTCCGGGAGCGCCGCCGCCGGAAGGTCATAACGGAGGATCGGGAGAGCAGCGACATGGCAGTCGTCAAATTGGCGCTCAAGTGGGTGCTCTACGATCGGATCCGATTTTTGGGCCAGGCCTTTTTGCGGGAGGGCGAGATCGACTTTGACGACCGCCGGCTCCTCAACGAGATGCACAGGTGCTACCACGACGGCCTCGGCGGCAACGGCGATCTCAATGTGCTGATGGAGGCCGTCAACAATCTGCCGCTGCGGCAATAGCTTTAATCCCTCGGGAGATCTCCCGAGGGATTTTTTTTGAAAAAATCTCAAAAACTTTGCGAAAAGGGCTTGACATATGCGCTCAATGAGCGTATAATAAAACCATAGATAAGGGCACCGCCCAACAAGGAGGTACAAAAAATGAAAAAGTATCAAGTTATCGGCGGGCAGTATGAATCCGTATGGTATGGCGAATCTGACAGCCTGCGCGGGGCAAAATGCATTGCCACAAAGAACGAAGAGTACTGGGATAACTGGCAGGGCTGGCACAAGCCGCACATCTATCTTAGTAGCGATGTCGAAGAGATCGAAAGCAGAGGGCGGATTCTTACGCCGGACGGAGCAAAGATCCGAATCCCTGTTGGAAATCCTATCGCATAATATCGCCGCAAAACAAAACGTAAAATCCGATAACCAACCACCCGCCCTGAGGTCACGAGGGCAACAAGAAAATCAATAGGAGGAAAACAAAAAATGACTGACCAGCAAATCGCCCTTGCCCTTGCCGAGGCTCACAACTACGCCGACGTCGACGCCTATGTCTCCGACCTTCTGCTGTCTTCGGCCTTTTTACCGGAGGCAGAAGATGCTGCTCCGGATCTGTCTCTTGCGGAGGATCTGCGGCAGCTGTGGACCGTCTCCGCGGCACCGTTTAAGGAGCTGCTTGCGCTGATGGGGCTCAATCAGTCCGCATGCTCGCGCCGCTTCGGTGTCCCGCTGCGCACCGTGCAGGGATGGGCGTTGGGTGAGAGGGAGTGCCCCACCTACGTCCGCCGCATGATGGCCGAGCTCACCGGGCTGATCCGCTGACTGGCAAAATAATCTAACGGGAGCGCCCTCTCTCGGACTCCCGCCGCCCAGCGCGCCGGGATCAGCCTCTCCACCCACGTGGAGCAGCTGCTCACCGCC
>CAMVJF010000006.1 GCA_947167725.1 uncultured Clostridia bacterium
AATCTGCGTTGTCCGTGTCCTCGCGATAGGAAAAGGCGTCGGGATACTCGCGCTCGAGCATCGCCCGGTGCTCCTCGGTGATGCCGCGCAGGCAGAAGGGCTCATAGCCCCGAAAGGCGGCGTATTCGCGCATCGACTCGATCGCCGGGCGCAGCGGCCCGGTGCCGATGGGAAAGACGAAGGTCGGCTTTCCCTCATAGCGCAGCTTGGTCAGCATCCGTCCGCCTTTGCGGGCGATCAGCTGACGAAAGCGGTTGTCCCAGATGTAGATGTTGCCGAAATTATAATCGGCGCTTCGGCTGCCCTCGGCGCGGACGATCTCGTCGACCCAGGGCTTGTCGCAGAGTGTGACGGTTTGAAAGGGTATCATGGCAGTTCCTTAAGATCTCAGGGAAATCTCCGTATAGATATCGGTCTCACGGCGCAGCACGCCGCGCAGCTCGCGCAGGTCGGCGAAGGTCTCCGGCCGCTTGGACACGTCGCGCAGCAGCGCGGAGGGGTGGTAGATCGCCATCATCCGCACGCCGTCGCGTTCGAACCATTGCCCGTGCTCGCGCGTGATGCGGAAATCCCCGCGGATCAGCTCGCCCGCCGCGATGCGGCCGAGGCAGACGATGATCTTCGGTCGTACGAGCCGGATCTGCGCGTCGAGCCAGGGACGGCAGGCCGCGAGCTCCGTCTCCTGCGGATCGCGGTTGTGAGGCGGACGGCACTTGACCATGTTGGCGATATAGATCATGGAGCGGTCGAGCCCGATGAGCTCGAGCATATCGTCGAGCAGCCTGCCCGCCGGGCCGACGAAGGGCTCGCCCTGCAGGTCTTCCTGCTCGCCCGGGCCTTCGCCGACGAGCATCAGCTCGCTCGGCGCCTTTCCCACGCCGAAAACGAGCTTCGTCCTCGTCTCTCCGAGGGGGCATTTGCGGCACACGGCGCAATCCGCGGCCAGTTTTCCGATCTCCTGCTCTGCCATTTTCAGCTCTCCTCCGTGCCGCCCGCGAGCTGCAGCAGCAGCTCGCGGCGATTGTTCTCCGGGTAGTCCATCACGTAATCCAGCAGGAAGTTCAGCATCTCGCCGAGTTCCCGGCCTCTGAGCCCGAGCTCCACCAGATCGTCGCCGCTGACGGCGAGATGGCGGACGGAAAAGCATTCGCCGCTTTTCAACACCGCCCGGAGCGCGTCGCGGCATCGGCCGCCGCGCAGCGCGTCATGGCAGCGCGCGGCGCAGTCCGCCGTATCGACCCCGTAGCGGTTCAGCAGCTTTTTCCACTCCTTGGCAGTGCGGGGCGGCTCGGTCTTCAGCAGCGCGCAGCAGTCCTCACAGCAGCGGATCGTCCGCCCGTCGAGGCGCAGCGCGGTCAGAAAGCCGCGCACGGAGGAGATCATGCCGCGCTTCTCCAGGATCGCGCAGAAAGCCGCCCAGCGGGGCAGCGCCTTGCGCGGCAGCGAAGAGATGCGCGCGAGCTCCGCGCTCATGCTCTCCTCGCCTCGCGTGAGCAGGAAGCCGTCGAGCAGCCCCGCGCCGATCACGCGCCGCAGGATCTCGCAGCGCGGCGTCAGCAGCATTTTTTCAACCTCGTCGCGCACGCGCTCGGCGGAGAGCTTCGCCGCGAGCGGCGCCTTCTCATCAATGGCTGCGAGCGTCTTCTCCTCCACCGTGAAGCCAAGACGCGCCGAGAAACGCAGCGCGCGGAACATCCGCAGGGCGTCCTCCTCGAAGCGTCGCTCCGGCTCGCCCACGCAGCGGATCAGCTTGTTTTCGATATCCGCGATGCCCCCGAAGGGATCGGCCACCAGACCGTCCGGCGGAAGGGCGATAGCGTTCATCGTGAAGTCACGCCGCGCGAGGTCGGAGGTCAGATCGCCCACGAAGCTGACGGCGTCGGGATGGCGGTGGTCGGCGTAGTCCCCGTCGCTGCGGAAGGTCGTGACCTCCACGGCATGGGAGTGGATCATCACCGTGACCGTCCCATGGCGGATCCCGGTCGTCACCGTATGCTCAAAGAGCTCCCTCACCTGCTCCGGCAGCGCGCTGGTGCAGATATCCCAGTCCTGCGGGTGTACGCCAAGGATCATATCGCGCACGCAGCCTCCGACGAGATAGGCGAGATAGCCGTGCGACTGCAGCACGACCAGGACCTGCTTGACGTATTTCGGCGGGATGATTTGAGCCATGATCAACCTCATATCGGGCCCGAATCCGTGCTTGCATAAAGCAGACGGCGGGTTTATAATGTGATGGAATGTGCGGGCGGAACGCGCAGCGTCCGCTTTTTTTATTTTACCATTCCGCTGTCGCAACATCAATACTCATTTTCGGGGTGCATGAACATGATCGAATTTGAAAACTATCTCTCCCCCGGACGCAAGGGCCACCTCGTCGGCATCGGCGGCGTGTCCATGTCCTCTCTGGCCGAGGTGCTCAAGGGCATGGGGATTCTGGTGACCGGCTCGGATATGAACGAAGGACAGAATGTCAGCCACCTGCGGGAGCACGGATTCCCGATCTTCATCGGGCACCGCGCGGAGAACATCGGCGAGGACGTGGACTTCCTCGTCCGGACGGCCGCCGTCCACGACGACAACCCCGAGATCGTCGCGGCGCGCGCGCGGGGCATCCCCGTTTTTGAACGCACCCAGGCCTGGGGCGCGATCTCCAAGGACTATCAGAACGCCCTGTGCATCGCCGGCACGCACGGCAAGACCACCACGACCTCGATGTGCACGCACATCAACATGGCGGCCGACCGCGACCCGACCGTAATGATCGGCGGCACGCTGCCGCTGCTCCACTCCGGCCACCGTGTGGGAAGAGGAAACACGATCATCATGGAGGCCTGCGAGTACTACAACTCCTTCCTCTCCTTCCATCCGACGATCGCCGTGATCCTGAACATCGAGGCGGACCACCTGGACTTTTTCAAGGATATCGAGGATATCAAGCACTCCTTCCGCGCCTTTGCCGAGCGCGTCGGCGAGGACGGCACGGTCGTCGTCAACTACGACGATCCAAACGCCATGGACGCGGTCTCCGGCGTCGGGCGAAGGATCATGACCTTCGGTCTCGACCCCCGCGCCGACGTTTACGCCAGGAACGTCCGTTATCTCGGCGAGACCAGCCAGTTCGACATCATGTACCACGGCCGGAAATACACCGACGTGACGCTGCACGTCCCCGGCGAGCACAATGTCCGAAACGCGCTCGCGGCAGCCGCCGCCTCGATCTGTCTCGGCATCCGGCCCACCGCCGTGAAATACGGTCTTGCGGGCTTCAACGGCGCGGGCAGACGCTTCGAGTTCAAGGGCAAGTTCAACGGCGCGGACGTCTATGACGACTATGCCCACCATCCCGGCGAGCTCAAGGCTCTGCTCGACATGGTCGAAACGCTCAACTACAAGCGCACGGTGGTCGTCTTTCAGCCCCACACCTATTCGCGCACAGCCGCGCTGTTCGACGATTTCATCGCTCAGCTCCGCCGCCCCGACGTGACGCTGCTCGCCGAGATCTTTGCCGCACGGGAGCAGAACACCATTGGCATCTCCTCGGCTGATCTCGCGGCGCAGATCTCCGGGGCCAACTTCTACGGCAGCTTCGACGGTCTGGAGAACGCGCTGCGCTCTCTGGCCCAGCCCGGCGACATCATCCTGACGGTCGGCGCGGGCGATATCTACCGCATCGGCGAGCGACTCGTCGAGGAAAAGGAATGAGGGTCAAACCGCCGCGGCGAGAAGTCCGGCGGTCTTTTCCCCCGACGGGATAGAAAGTATGAAAAAATTCCTTGTTCTGCTGCTCTGCGTCCTGCTTTTCGCCTCTCTCTGCCCCTTTGCCGCGGCCGAGGAGGCCGACAAAAAGGTCCATGAGTGCAGCGGCATCGTCTTCGACCGGCCGCTCCACGGCTTTATCCGGGGCACGCTCGAGAGCGGCAACTATTACATCGACGGCGAGGCCGCCGTCATCGGCCACGTCAAGATCCGCGGCGAGGTCAATCTCTGCATCAACGGTTACCCCATCTCCGTGCAGAGCTCCTCAACCTTCCTCGTTCTCGAGGGCGGCGTGTTCAACATCTACGACTGCACCGGAGACGGGCTGATCGGCTTTTACAAGAGCCGTCTGCACAATCATCCCCTTACCGTCAACGCGGGCGGCACGGCCAATATCTACGGCGGCTGGCTCTATGGAAAAAACGGCTCAAACGCGGTCAACAGCGCCGGCACGGTCAACATATACGGCGGTAAGATCGAGAGCGGCTGGACCTTCCACTGCGCCGTGCGCAACAGCGGCGAGGTCAACCTCTACGGCGGCGAGCTGATCGGCTCGATCGGCATTTCACAGCGCGATCTGGGCAAACTGCATATCCGCGGCAACGAATTCACCATCCGCTCCGAGCGTGTCGCGCTGCAGTACGTCACGGCCGCCACGCCGCTCTATATCGACACGCCGTATTACCGCTGGCGCACCGACCCGGAGGGGGAATTCACCTCCTCGGCGGACGAGCCGTACCGGGTCAGTGAGAAGGATCTGTATCTCGAGTTCGCGCCGCTGCTCGCGCCGATCCGCTACGAGCTCGGCGGCGGGACGCTGGAGAACGAGGCGCCGCGGGAATACGTCTGCGGCGAAGGCTGTGCCCTGCCGGAGACGGTCAGGCGCGGCGACGACCTGTTCCTCGGCTGGTATGATGCGCCCGAGGGCGGCAGACGCTATGACGAGATCCCGGCGGACTGCGCCGGCGAGCTCGTCCTCTACGCGCGCTTCGAGCCGACCGCGACGCCGACCCCCGCGCCCACGCCCGTTCCCGCGCCGGAGGCGGAAATGGCGCCGGAGGAGTCCTCCCGCAGCGCGCTGTGGATCTGTCTTGCGGCGGGCGCCGTGCTCGCTGCGGCGGTGCTGGCCATCCTCCTTCCGAGGCTTCGCAGGAAGGACGCCCCCGCGGCGGACGCGGAATCGGAAACGGACATTCCCGGCGGCGAACGCTGAATCGCAGAAATGGAAACTGCGCAGGATCCCGAATCGGATCCTGCGCAGTTTTTTTGTTCCGCGGATCAGTTTTCAAACGCCGTCATCGACGCGGCGAGCCAGCGTCCGCCGCGCTGCACGAAGAGCATCTTGTAGCCGTCCTGCTCCGTGCGGGACTGCTGTCCGTGCCAGGAGGTCGCGGTATAGTCCGCCTTGTAGTTGATCGAGCAGCTGAAGCAGTCGTCGCGTACAAAGTGGAAGTTGCTGATCTTCAGCTCGTCGTACTTGACCTCTGTGGCCGAGGCCCAGATCATCGCGTCGCGGGAGCTTTTGATGTTGCGGTACAGATCCGTGCCGCTCAGCGTGCGGTTGAGCAGATCGCTCATGGCCGTTCCGTTGTATTTGTAGGAGGTGTAATTCATGTACGACTTGAAGAACTCGTCCGCCGCCGAACGCATGACCCAGGTCGTGTCCGGGTCGCTCGGGTAGAAGAAGAAGTACTTCCCGCTCACGCCGACGACGGGCGTCAGCTCCTCGCCGTTGTAGGTCGCGCGGATCTCCGGGACGCTGTACAGGCCGTCCGCGGCGTAGTGCACGGTCTTGTACCAGCTGTCGGTGATGTAATTCTCCAGATGCCGGAACATGTTGTTCTCGCTCGAGACGATCTCGCCCTCGCCGAGCTCTGCGCCGCAGACCGTGACGACGACGCCCTCCGGCGCCTCGATCTCGAAGGAGTAGGTTTCCTTGGGCTCGACGACATAGCGGCATCTGCCATTCTCGATCTCGCCGAGCGGCGCGATCTCGTTGCCCTCGGCGTCCGTCACCGTGATATCGCCGTAGAGCGGCGTGATCTCATAGCGCACCATGCGCGGCTGGCGCTCGAAGCGCGCCTCGAGCTCGCCGACCTCGCTCAGCGGCACCGCCGGGTCAATGATCAGCTCCTGGCGCAAGGGCTTGCCGTTGAGGAAGATCTCCGTGCCGTCCGGCACGTCGATCTCCACCGTCAGCGCCTCGAGCGCTTCGGTCAGCGGAGTGGCGCGGATCGATTCCACCCGCCACTCGCAGCGGCTCCACTTCTTCGCAAGGAAGCTGATGCGCGAGCCCTCCACGGGCACGAGCCGCACCTCGCCCAGGCGGGAGGGGCCGGCATAGAGCCCGAAAATGCTCTGATCGGGCGTGCTTTTGGTGCGGTCGAGCCGATAGCTGAGCTTCCGTCCTTCCAGCGCTCCGTTGAAATAGCTTTCGAAGAGCTGCTGCGGGTCCTCGAATTCGCCGACCTCGCCCACTGTGGGCAGCAGCGCGTCGCGCCAGCCGTCCTCGCTCATGGCCGCCATCAGCTCATCCATCGCCTTTTCGGGCATGGTGTCCTCATAGACCGAGGCGTAGCGGTAATAGACCAGGCAGCTCACCAGACCGAGCGTCAGGAGCAGCAGCGTCCAGAACAGCAGGAAGGGTCCCCAGTGGTCTCTTCTTTTTTTCCTGCGCTTAGCCATTGGCCTCGCCCTCCTCTCCGAGCACGATGAAGCCCGTGGGGATACGGCGCGGGCCGGTGACGGAGGCGCAGTCGTTGATGATCCTGCCGTCATAAACCATGACGGAGGACGAGCCGCCGTCGAGGTTGCCGACGTTGTAGGCGCCCCTGTCCTGCATGATATCCACCACGTCCCAGAGCGTGGCGCCGAGGGTCTTGCTGCTCCGGCCGTCCAGGACGAGCAGCAGCAGATCGCCGTCCTGCGTCTGGCCGATGGCCGTGCGCGGGTTGACGCCGGGGCCGAGGTTCTGGGTCTGGACCTCGCCGTTGATGATCAGCGACGAGGCAATGCCGTCGTGGGTCGTGAAGCTCACGCCCCATTTCATGCCCGCGTCCAGCGCCTGCTGGCCGGTCATCGTGCCGACGATGAGCATGCCCTCGCCGGTCAGTCCGATGACGTTGTATTTCGCCGTGGGGCTGCCGTAGATGATCTCGCCCTTGCTCAGCACCATGCCGGTCGGGGTGCCGCCGTTGCCGCGGCCGTTGTCATCAATGAAGCCGCCCGCGTTCGTGCCGGCGATGCCGCTGTATTTTGCCACCAGCTCCGTGAGCTGCAGCCCCGGCGCGGAGCCGAAGTTGTCCGAAGTGCCGAGGATGACCCGCGTGGGATCGTGGATCGTCAGCAGCTTGCCCTTGCAGGCGCCGTAAGCGATATCCTCCAGCTCGACCACCGGGATCTCCTTGCCGTCCTCGCTCTTCTCCCGGACCGGCGCGATATGGATCAGGGAGGTGTTGACCTGCGCGGTCTCCACATCCTCGGTGCTCTGCATCAGATAGGGCGCGAGCTCCTCCTGCGACAGGTAGAGATTTGGGATCCAGCGGATCGCGCTCGTCTCGCGCAGGGAGTTGCACCAGATCCCCGTGAGCGTGGGCGAGGGCCCCTTGATCGCGACCCAGAGCAGGCCGAAGACGGTAAGGAGAAGACACAGCAGCGTGATCCCCAGAAAGGCCATCACACGGCCAAAGACGTTCTTTCTGCGCTTTTTGCGCTTTCTGTCCGTCCTTTTCAGATTCTCATCCATTGGCCTTCACCTCTCCGGACGGGGAGTTGCAGAAGCTGTCTTCGCGTTTGTAGTCATAGCGGCACTGCTTGCGGAGCAGGATGTAGCGGTCGGTCCAGCCGCCGCCCTCGAGCTTGTAGCGCCAGCCGCCGGAGTTGGCCGGGTGGCCGCCGTCGGTGTTGACCATGGTCTCGGCCGGCAGCATCGAGCGGAGCTCCTCGACCTCCTGGGGCGTCACGTGGATCATCGTCTTTTTGCCGAGACGCACCAGCTTGAGGTTCTTCAGCCCGTAGAGCGGCGTGAGATCGTCGAGGTTCCAGTCGTTGCCGAGGTTGACGTACTCGAGCTTTTCGAGCTTGCTCAGCACGCTGATGTCGCTCACCGGCGTCGTGAACATTTCAAAGAAGGTGATCTCCGGGCAGGCCTCGAGCGGGCTGATGTCCGAGAGATTGGTCAGGGAAAGGATGACCGTCGTGAGCTTGGGCAGATAGCGGACGAACTCGATATTCGTCAGCTGCGTGTCGTGGCCGATGTCAAGATAGAGCACGTCGCGCAGATACTTGATGTTGTCGGCGTCGGAGTCGCGCAGGATGTCGAAGTGGATCAGCTCCGTGTCGGTCATGAAGGGCCAGCCGTTGAGATAGACGGTCCAGACGATATTCTTCTCCGGATACGCATCGCGCAGCGCGTCCATGGCCTCGTGGTCGCTGATGCCGCACTCCTGCAGGCGCAGGAGCTTGAGCGAACGCAGATAGGGCAGCGCCGCGCGGAAGCTGTCGATGCACTCGTTGCCGAGCTTTTTGCGCGCATAGCGCAGCTCCTCGGTGTTCCAGTCCGCCGTGAGTCCGAAGAGCTCAAAGCGGCAGTTCAGATCCGCCTGCGGCGCGGCCGCGGCCAGCGCGTCGACGCTCTCGAAGGACAGGGTCGTGAGCCCCTCCCCGGCCGGGGCGAGCTCGACCTCTTTGAGTCCGGGAAGGATCGAAAGCGCGGCGGTGAGCGCCGGCACGTCCTCCTCCGCTGCAGCCGTGAGATCAAGACGCTCGACCGAGCAGTCGAGCTCCTCGCCGAGCACGCGGACCTTCCACGTCAGCTCGGCCTCCGGGAAAGCCGCCTCGACGGCGCGGAGCTGAGGCAGCTCGGCCTCCGTCAGCCCCAGCGAGATCTCGCGGAGCGCGGGGAGCTTGCCGCTGAGGCCCATCAGATCCTCGAGCGTCACATCTGTGCCGGAGAGGTCCAGTGTTTCGATCTCAACGGGGACGGTCATGCTTCCGAGCTGATATTCCGTCGGCGGCGCGGGCGTGGGCTCCGGCGTCGGCGCGACGATCTCCTCGGCCTTCTCGCCGCAGGCCGCGAGCAGCAGCACCGCCGCGAGCAGCAGCACGGCAAGGATAAGACTTCTGTGTTTCATGGTCCTCATTTCCTCCTCTGATAAGCGATCAGGATCACCGACTCGATGATCACCAGGATCAGAAAAACCAAAAACGGGATCTTAAAGACGTCGCGGGTCAGGAAGTTCATCGCCGAGTTGACGCGGTCGAGCACCCAGAGCACGAGGAAGATCACGGCGACGTCCAGACAGATATGGGGAAGCAGTCGATTGAACATTTCTCTCAGCCCTCGCTTTCCGTCGGCTCGTCGACAATGCAGATCATATCGGAAATGGCGCGGTTATAGTTATAGCTCGCGAGCTTGCCCTGCCAGACGATGCCCGCGCTTTGTCCGCCGTCGAGGTTGTAGGCGCTCGTGCAGCCCAGCGACTCGAAGAGCTGGGCGAGCTGCGCCATCTCCATGCCGCGCGACTCGGCGATGCGGCCGTCGACCTCGACGAAGCAGTAGTGCCCCGGCTCGAAGTAGCCGATCGCGCTGCGCGGATTGCGGCGGAGGACAACGCTGTTGAACTTCGTCTTGGCATGGCCCTCGTCGTCGAGCAGCTCGGGCCCGAAGCTCCATACCTGGTAGGGCTGGGACGCCTTGAGATTCTCCACGTCCAGCTCCGCGTTCGTCATCGTGACCATCGACCCGTCGGAGAGCAGCACGCACACGTCCTGGAAAGTCGACCAGCGATAGCCCGTGCCGTTGCGGACGACGACGCCGGAGTTGCCGAAGTAGTGGTCGCCCGAGAGCGCGACGACCGCGTTCTCGCCGTTCGCGATCTCCTCCATGTTCTCGATGCCGGCGTTGAAATCGCCGCGGCCGAAGGCCGTGGTCAGATAGCGCAGGTCACTGATATAGACATCGGCGATGAAATAAATGACGCCGTCCTCGCTGAAGCGTTGGAACGTGGCGTTCACGTTGGCGCTCTGATAGCTGTCCTCGGTCCGGATGACCTCGCCGTCGGTGAACTTGTCGGCGAACTTCTCGCCCCACATGCCGGAATAGACGCGCGTCGGCGTCGGCTCGGGCGTCGGCTCGGAAAGCGCGGTCTGGTCCGGCTGCGTCTCCGGCGGCTGCTCCTGCGCGGGCGTCGGCTGCGGCGCAAGCGTGACGAGCACGACCGGCTCGCTGTCCTCTCCTCGCATGACGCCCCAGTAGAACAGCACGTGGTGGAACAGCGCGAACACGATCAGTCCCGCGCAGATCGCCAGCAGGTCGAGCAGGATCATCTTGCCGACGGGCATCCGTTTCTTTCTTTTTTTCTTTTTCTTTTTGGCTTTGACGCTCTCCCGGCGTTCGCCGTAGACGTCCTCGGCGTATTCGTTATACTCCGTGCTCATTTCTCACTTATCCTTTCGGCGGGAACAGCTCGGCCATCGTCTCGTCGCTGGCGCCGGAGAAGGCCTTGACGTAGCTGAGATAGCTGTCGTCGCGCTTCTGTCCGAAAACGCTGCGCTGCCACTTCACGGTGTTCTCGTAGACCGACTTGCTCTCGCGCCAGCGGCTGAGGTTGCGGTCCATCTCCGGGGCGAGCTCCTCGACCATGCGGTCGAAGACCTCGACGAGCAGCTCATGGTGCAGACCGTTGGCATACATGCCCGCGGCGGTCTCCAGAAAGACCTGCTTGAACTCCGGGCTCCGCATGAGGTTGAAGAGCATGTTGCCGATCTGCGAGGGCTTGTGGCCCTTGCCGAGCGCCTCGTAGATCGAGGCGTCGGTGTTCGTCATCGAGCGGTCGAGATCGAAGAACATCGATCGCCACTTGCCGTCCGGCTGGTTGCCGATCGCGTAGCGGACGTTGCCCATCGGGTCGATGTTGTTGAAATAGGTCTCCAGCAGGATCCACTGGGCGAAGGAGGTCATGTCCATCCGGTCGGCCACGTATTTGTAGTTCTCCGGATCGGTCATGTCGCGGTTCGTGGCGAAGTTGACCAGATTGTAGAGGTCCTTGTGATACTTCGCCTGCACGGGCGCGCGGCTGATGCGCACCAGATCCTCGTCCGAGCCGGTGTGGCTCGCGACGTACTTGCGCGAATAGGCCTCGCGCAGCGTGTAGATGCCCCAGTAGCTGCCGTTGACGTACAGGATGCAGAAGCGCGAGTCGAGCGTGAAGGGATCCTCCACAGCCACGCGGTCGGCCACCTCGGCCGAGAGCGGCTCGCGGTAGGTGATCATGCCGACGGAGTCGCCGCCGCGCAGGTTCAGCGAGTGGAACTCGGTGATGCCCTGGCCGAAGAGGTCAAAGTTGATGTCTCCGCCGTAGCGGTCGCGGAAGACGACCTTGAAGCTCTTCTTGGCCCAGGCCTTGCGCGAGGCCGCGCCGTGCAGCGTGATCATGCAGTCGGAGGCAAAGCTGCCGTCTGGGCCGTAATACTCCGTATGGGAGTCGTATTCGTTTTTGTTCAGTCCGGTGTAGAGGATGCGCAGATCGTCCGGGTCGAGGGCCACGCAGACGACCGGCAGCGTGTGGTTCTCGTCAAGCAGGTATGTATAGGTCGCGATCTCGCTGCGCAGCTTTCCCTCTGCGACGCTGATCGCGCGGATCTGCGTCGTTTTCGTAAGGTGGATCGGCCCCTTGTAGACCGCCGAGGAGCTCGAGGGATTCGAGCCGTCGGTCGTGTAGTAGATCGTGCCCTCGCCGGAGAGCTCGACGTCCAGCTCCCTGATCCCGTCATAGATGCCGGGCTCGGTCACGCTGAGCGGCCGCATGGCGGCGAAGCGCGCGCCGCGCGCGTTGGCGGTGCCGGGCGTGCGCTTGGAGAAGAGGAAGAAGCCGCCGTCGTCGTCGCGGCGCCCCTTGGAGCAGTTCAGCGGGATGTTGTGCAGGCTCACATAGTCTGATAGCGTTCCGTCCGTGTGGTAGAGATAGAGCTCGTCCCCGGCGGAATCCAGCTTGAAGGGCGTGTGGACGAAGGAGTAGCCGGAGACCTCGCCGCAGTAGAAGACAAAGAGTTCGCCGGGCTCGAGCTTCTGGGACGGGAAGCGGAATTTCGTCGGCTCTCCGGCCTTGTCGGAGACATAGTACTCGCCGAGGTCGATCACCGCGTTCGAGGCGTTTCGCAGCTCGACCCAATCGAAGGAATCGCCGCCGTGGGGGTTGAAGTCGTCGTTGTAGGTCACGGCCTCGTTGATCACAAGCGCGCCGTGACGGTCGTTCTCCCGCTCGAAGGCCTCATAGCCCTCTTCCGTGTTGGGATAGCCGGGCGTAGGGAAGCCGCTCTCGCGCGTCTCGCCGCCGTCAAAGCAGAGTGAGCGGTCGTCGCCGCAGCTCTCGTATTCGACCGTCCAGATCAGCTCGCCGGACGGGGAGGCAAGGCTGATCGTGTCGCCCTTGCTCGAAAGGGCGAAGTTCGTGTGCAGCTCGCCCTCGCGGCGGTCCTTGCCGGAGGCAAAGATCAGGGCGTACTCGCCGCTGCCGATCGTCAGCTCGCCGAGCTGCCATTTGCAGGGATCGCCTGCCTTGTCGGAGAGGTAGCAGCCGCTCAGGTCCGCGCTCTCCGGCCCCGGGTTATAGAGCTCCAGCCAGTCGCAGAAATTTCCGTCTGCGTCGGGCACGGTCGCCTTGTTGGCGGCCTGCAGCTCGCTGAGCACGACTTCCGTGCGGAAGGGCTCGCCCGCGGGCTCGCTCGCAGGCTCGTTCGCCGCGGCCGGGGCGGGCGCGTCCTGCGCTTCGCTCACGGCGGGGGTGGGATCGGCCGGACGGCGCAGCAACTCCGCGACCGGGCTGCAGCCGCTCAGCGCCATCGCGCAGAGCAGGGCGAGCGCGATGAGCGCACGGGAAGAGACGTGTGGAAAACGTCTTTGAGACATGGTGATGATCTCCTTGAAACGTGCAATCTTTCAAAGCGCACAAGGCGCATAGTGATTCATGTTAGTTTACCATTTTCGCTTTGTCCTGTCAAGGTTTCGGCCCCCCTGCGGCGTCTCTCTGGCGCGCGGCGCGCCCCCTGTTTTCAGACCGTTTCGTCTCTCCCGCAGCCGTTTCAAAGCCTTTTCGCGGCGTGCGGGAGAAAAGACCCGCTCCGGCGCCGTTATTTTACACTTTTGAAATAGAATCTCCCTTATTTGCGAAACAATTGTCTGTTATCTTATAAGCGTAAAGAGCAAAGAATCTTTTTCATTTTTCTCCTTTTTCCTCTCATTGATACAAGATCAAAACGGAGCGGCGTCCCCGCTTCGTTTTGATCTTTTTTTGCCGTCTTTTCAAACGGAAACGGGGGATCCGCCGAGCGGATCCCCCGTGATGTGTGGAAGCAGAGCTGTTATTTTGCTTTCTTCTTGCCGCTGTTCTTGAACAGGGCGCCGACGCCGAGGACGGCGGCGAGGAAAATGAGGTAGCCGAAGACCTGCTGATAGCCCTTGCCGACCCAGCAGCAGTAGCACATGAACAGGCAGCAGAGCACGCCGAGCGCCGGGAGCACGAAGCGCTTGAAGAAGCCGAACTCCTTGCACTTGAACATGATCGCGACGAACATCGGGATGTACATGGCGTAGAGGTTGATGATCGAGATCTCGTCAGGCTCCCAGGCCAGCCACGCGCAGTTGTGCAGCCCGCCCATGAAGTCCGGGCCGTACATCCAGAGGATCGCGGTCCAGGCGTACCAGAAGCCGCCCATCATCATGCCGATGACGGAGGACTTGATGACGAAATTGTTCTGGCGGTCAACGTCGCCGTAGAACTCGGGCCGGGGGCCGAGCTTGCGCGCGCTCAGCGCGTACATGCCGCGGCAGGAGCCCATGATCAGGCCGTTCATAACGCCGAGGCAGCCGATGGTGATGAAGGCGTATACGATCGTGCCGATCACGTTGCCAAAGACCTTGGAGAAGGCGATGCGCGGCAGCGCCTCGCCGAGGGGCCAGGTGCCGATGATCGTACCGACGTCGCCCACGCAGCTCATCGCGAAGATGTACAGGCAGTAGAGCACGGTGCAGAAAAGCGCGCCGAGGATCAGCGCGATGGGCAGGTTGCGCTTGGCGTCCTTCAGCTCGGCGTTGATGGAGGTGGCGATGATCCAGCCCTCATAGGCGAAGGCAAAGGAGGCCACGCCCGAGAACACGCCCGAAAAGGCGCTCTTGCCCGCAGTGGCCGCGGCGTACTCGGCGCTGTTGACGTAGTCGAGAACATTGGCGGTCGCGCCGGTGGAGAGGCCGACGATGATGCCGACGACGGCCATGAGGATCAGCGGGACGAGCTTGATGACCGTCATGCTGACCTGCAGCTTGCCGGCGAGCTTCGGGCTGAGCATGTTGATGCCGTAGCCGATCATCAGGAAGCCCGCGCCGAGACCCAGCGCCTCGGAGCTGACCGTGCCGCTGTTGAAGAAGTCCATGGCCGGGATGCCGCAGAGCTCGCAGAAGAACACGGCCGAGAAGAAGGCCAGCATCGCCGCGAGGCAGGGATAGTAGATCGTCGTCATAAACCAGCCGACGTAGTAGGCGTAGTTCTCGCCCAGCGCGACCTCGGCGTAGTCGACGACGCCGTTGACCTTCTCAAACTTGGAGCCGAGCTCGGCAAACACAAGCGAGCAGATGATGCAGATAAGACCGACAAGCGCCACGACCAGCACGCCCTGCAGCATGTTGCCGCCGGTGAGTGCGAGGACCTTGCCGCCCTTGATGAAAACGCCGGAGCCGATGACGATGCCGATGACCATCGAGATCGCGGTCGGCAGACCGTAGCGTTTTTCCATCGAGTTATTGCCCAAAGCAAAACACCCTCTTTTCCGTTAATGTATGTTCCATCATAGCAGATTCTCCCGACAAGTCAAGAAAAAAACGCCCGGAAGAGACGATAATTTGATCTTCCGGGCGCTTTTTCTGTTTTCCGTTTATTATTCTTTTGCGAAGCGGAGCGTGACCTTGAAGAGATCCCCGTCCACCGTGACGGCGAGACTGCCGCCTTGCAGCTCGGCGAGGCTGCGCGCGATCGAGAGTCCCAGTCCGCTGCCCTCCGACGAGCGCGAGGAGTCGCCCCGCACGAAGCGTTCGGTCAGCTCCTCCGGGCTCTGGACGATCTGCGAGCGCGAGGTGTTGCGGAAGATCACGGCCGGACGGCCGTCGTCCTCCGTCAGTTCGAGATAGACGCGCGTGCCGCCGAGGGCGTATTTGAGGATGTTGTTCATCAGATTGTCAAAGATGCGCTGGGTGTGACGCACGTCGGCAAGCGCCGTCACGCCGCCCTCCGGCTTGCGCAGCACGAGCTCCAGCCCCTTCGCCTCCAGCCGCTCGCCGTATTCTCCGGCGCTCTGTTCGAGCATCACACCGAGATCGCAGCGCTCGAGCGCGGTCGGCAGCGCCCCCGCAGAGGCTTTCGAAGCCTCGACGAGATCGTCCGTCAGCTTCTTGAGCCGCGCGCTCTGCCGCTGCAGCACCGCGACATACTCCCGCGCCTGTTCGCTCCCGAGCTCCTCCTTGGAAAGGAGATCGATGTAGTTGATGATCGAGGTCAGCGGCGTTTTGATGTCATGGGAGACGTTGGTGATGAGCTCGGTCTTCATGCGCTCGCTGCGCATCCGCTCCTCCACCGCGCGGCTGATGCCGTTCCGGATCTGGTTGAGGTCCTCGGCGTGGCGGCGGAATTCTCCGAAGAGGTATTTGGTCGGCACGGTGTAGGCGATGTTGCCCCGTGCGATCTCCTTCGCGCCGTCGCGCAGCTTCGCGCCCGAGGCGAGCACCCAGAGCACCAGCGGTGCAAGCAGGATGTTGCCCGAGAGCCACAGGCCGAAGGCGTCATGGCGGTTGGCCGCCGCGGCGATCAGCCCGAGGAGGGCCGCGCCGCAGAAGGCCAGCATGCCCCGCCATACGAGCGGGATCGAGAGGACGAGCATCTTCCCCCAGCCCCACAGAGCCCTTGCCGCGCGCCGCAGCAGGCACAGGAGCCTGCAGCAGAGCGTGCCGCGGAGGAGCGTTTTTTTCTTCACGCGCACCGCGAGACTCATGCTCCACCAAAGGAGGAGCAGCGCGGCGGCGAGGACGGCGAAAACGGCGAGGGCGATCTGCAGGGCGAAGGAGCCGCGGTTGAATTGTTCGGACAGCAGCCATATCACGAAGCAGAACCCGATGACGATAAAGACCGTGAAGAGGTCGAAGGGGATCTTGTCGGCAAAGCGTTCCGAGATCTCGTCCGTTTCCCTGCGGTGCCCCGCGGCGCTCACCAGGAAGATGAAGAGCACAAACGCAAGCGCGAAGGCTATCCCCGCGGCGACGGGCAGCGCAAGGCTGTTTGCCGCGGCGAAGTCGAAGCCGCGCATCTGGAAGAAGGCGTCGTCTTTCTGCGTCATGCCGCACAGAAGGAAGCAGACGACCGTGAACTCGACCGTCCGGCCGCGCGCGGCGTTGCTCATGTCTCCGGGGCTGCCGTAAACGTCGCCCGGGGTCGTGATCCATGCCGCGGGCGTTGGCGTGACCTCGGCGAGATCCGGTCGCGGCGGCGTCGGCAGCGGCGTCTGCGCCGCGTTCGTCTCCACCGCGGCGCCCTCCGTGGGGACGGGCGCGGGCGTCACTCCCGCGGGCAGCGGCGTCGGCAGCGGCTCATCATCCGGCGCCGCCGCGGTTTTCTCCTGCGCCTCGGGATCTTCGCCCCAGACCTGTCCGCGCGCAAAGACGCTGTACGGATACCAGGAGCCGCCGGGGATCGTGACGACGGCAAGCGCCTCCTCTCCCTCGTAGGTATGCGCGCGGAGCACGCCGTCGCCGTCGTAGATCTCATAGCGGAAGTTCCCGCTGTCGGCCAGCCCGGTATTGTTTTCTCCGCCCGTTTCGATGGGGGCGACGCGCTGAACGATGCGCCACGCCTCGTTGCTGCAGAGCGTACGCGCGAGCTTTTCCCGCGCCGCGGCCTCGCCCTTCGTATAGTAGCCTGCCGACCAGAGCGTCCCGAAGCCGAGCGTGCTTCCGGCAAATGCGAGACACAGCGCGCAGAACAGCAGGATCGCGATCGTTTTGGCAAGCGGGCTTCCCTTGAGTTTCTTCATTTCCCGCTCCTTTCGAACTTGTAGCCCTGTCCCCACACGGCCTTGAGCCAGCGCGGCTCGGCCGGGTCGATCTCGAGCTTTTCGCGGATATGGCGGATGTGGACCGAGACCGTGTTCTCCGCGCCGTAGGGCTCGCCGTTCCAGACGCGGCGATAGAGCTCGCGCGGCGGGAAGACCTCGCCCGCGTGCCGCATCAGAAAGCGCAGGATCTCGAACTCGGTCGGCGTGAGCGCAAGCGTTTCGCCGTCCCGCGTGACTTCCTTTGCCTTCTCGTCAAGACTGACCGGGCCGATCGTGAGCCGCCCGTCGTCCGGCTTTCCGCCGCCGAGCTGCAGATAGCGCCGCAGCTGCGAGCGGACGCGCGCGCAGAGCTCGACAGGGTTGAAGGGCTTGGTCATATAGTCGTCCGCTCCGACGTTGAGCCCGAGCACCTTGTCGGTATCCTCGCTCTTCGCCGTCAGCAGGATGACCGGGACGTTGCTCTCCGCGCGCAGCGCCGCAAGAGCGGAAATGCCGTCAAGCTCGGGCATCATCACGTCGAGCAGCAGCAGTTGGACCTCCTCCCGCCGCAGCAGCTCGAGCGCCTCGCGGCCGTTGTACGCTGCGAGCGTCTCATAACCCTCGGCCTCCAGATAGATTCTCAGCGCCTCGACGATATCCTTCTCGTCGTCGCAGATCAGGATCCTGTACACTTTTCCTCACCTCACGCATCCGATTGTACGGCAAAAGAGATTAAGTTCCAAGGGGGAAATGGATTAAGATTTTCTTAAGCCGCAAAGAGAGGGCCGCCCCTTCCGGAGCGGTCCTCTCTTATCTTTCTTCTCTTTCTTTTCGTATCAGATCATCAGTACGCAGCCTTTGCATAGAGCGCGGCGGCGTCCTCGTCGCCGAAGAACGGCTCGGCGGCCGTGTAGGTGAAAAACAGGCTCTCGTGCTCGCTCCCGTCGTCGAGCACGACCGTCCGCACGAGATCGAAGGAGAACTCCTCGTTCGCCTCATGGTCCTCGCGCTGGTAAAATCCGCTGAGCGGCGCCGTAAGATTCACTTCCCGGACGTATTCGCTGCGGGCAAAGCGCAGCTCGCAGCTCCCGCCGGAGAATTCGCGCACCGGGTAATTCTCCGCCTTCCCGTCAAGATCCGTGCTGTGCTCGAGCATGGCGAAGACGCCGCAGTAGAAGGGCGTCCTGCCCGGCGCGTCTCCCACGTACCGGGTGGTATAGCGCAGGTCGTAGGGCTCCGTGCTTTCGAGGAAGGTATAGCCCCGCTCGTAGAGACGGCTCGGGAAATGATAGCCGACCGTCAGATACTCCGAGCGATAGGCGCGCACATGCAAAAGCTCGCCGATATAGGCCGGCTCGTCGAGATAGTCCGCCATGTTCTGCGGCGTGAGCGTGATGCGGATCGTCTCGCCCCGCCCCGCGTCCAGATCGTCCAGCGGGCAGAACATCGCCTCGCCGAACGACAGGAAGGGCGCGCCGTCCTTCTGCCCGATCTCAAGCGTTTTGTCCCCGCCGCCGAGCGAAAGCACGACCGCCGAGGCGTCGTCCGAAACGGTCCAGCTCCCCTGCGCGCCGCCCTCGGGGAAGAGCGCGGCTGTCAGCGTTCCGTCGGCGGAGAGCGTATAGCTCTCTCCGAGGTATTCCCCGCCGACCTGTACCCACTCGCCGGCGAGCTTTTCCGCCGTCTCGGCGCGCTTTGCCTCGAGGACCAGGGCGTCGTAGTCCTCGCGCGCCGCGCTGAGGGCGGAGGAGTCGAGCTTTTCCCGTTCCTCCTCGTCCAGCGCCATGACGGACTCCTCCGCGGCGGCGATCGCCTCGCCGCTGTCGAGATCGACCTCGCCGATCGCGGCGATCTTCGACCTGGCGTCCTTGAGCGCGGGGCTCGCGCCGCAGGCTGCGAGCGTCGGGAGCATCGCGAGCACCAGGAGCGCGGAAATGATTTTTTTCATGCTTCTCCCTTTCTCAGACGGCGGCGTGCAGATGCACGCCGCCGTTGCGTTCCGTATTCCGCCTCTTCTTACTCCTTGACGCTGCCGTCGGGATTGAACAGCGGCAGGGGAGCAAGAACGATGATGTCGTCGCGGTCGATCGCGTCGCCCTCGGCCAGGACGGCCATGCGGCCGGCGATGATGCCGCCCGCGGCGGTGACGAGCTCCTCCATCGCATGCAGGCTCTCGCCCGTGGAAATCACGTCGTCAAGGATGAGCATGCGCTTGCCGCGGATCTGCTCGGCGTCGGCCGAGTCGATGATCAGGCGCTGCACGGCGGCGGTGGTGATGGACTTGACGTTCACCTCGAACACGCCGGACATATAGGCCTTGGCCACCTTGCGGGCGAGGAAGTACTTCTCCGCGCCGCTCTGGCGGGCCATCTCATAGAGCAGGGGGATCGCCTTGGCCTCAGGGGCGATGAGGTAGTCGTACTCCGGCGCGCGCTTGAGCAGCTCCGCGGCGCAGTGCACCGTCAGCTCCACGTCGCCGAACATGACGAAGGCGCCGATATACAGATCGTCCGTCACCTTGCAGATCGGGAGATCCCGCTTCAGACCGGCGATGTCGATTTCATAGGTCATTTTATGATTCCTCCAAGAGAAAGTATTGGTTCAAAACACATTGTATTTTACAGGAACTGCGGAAAAAATCAAGAGTCAAATCCCCCAAAGGGAGGGGGAAAAATAAAGATTGCGGAAAAAGGGGGATTATGCTATTTTATAAGATGAACTTTTATTCTCCCGAAAGGAGCGCTAAGGCCCGGATGAAACGTTTTGTCCGCATTCTGGTTGTCCTTCTTCTGCTGCTCGGCATGGCGTCGCAGTTTGCTGCCTGCAGCTTTCTCAGCGACGAGGCGCGCACGCAGCTTGAGAACGGCAGGAGCGAGGACGTCCCCGGCGCTGAGGACGTGCAGGAGCCCGAGGAGCCCGTCGTCCCCGACGATCTCGGCGTCGTGATCAGCGAGGTCATGGCCTCGAACAAGTCCTGCCTCGCCCTCGGCAACGATTTTCCCGACTGGGTCGAACTGTATAACGGCGGCGAAAGCGTCTCTCTCCACGGTCTGGTCCTCTGCTGCGGGGAGAAGAGCTTCCCCTTCCCCGACCGTGAAATGGCCGCGGGCGAATACCTGCTGGTCTACTGCGACGGGCTTGACGCTGCGGACGACGGCGAGCTTCACGCCTCCTTCGCCATTCCCAAGGAAGGCGCGATCCTCTCGCTGCGCAGCGTTCGCGACAAAGTCTTCGACGAATTCGAATACCCCGAATCCGGCTCCGACAGGAGCGCCGTGCGCGGCGGGGACGGAGCGGTCACGCTCTGCGATCTCCCCACCCCCGGCTTTGAAAACAGCAAGGCGGGCTATGACGCTCTGCAGGAGACGCTCTCGTGCGCCTCTCCCCTGCAGATCAGCGAGGCCGTGGTCGGCAACAACAGCTTCAAGGCCCCGGACGGCCTCCGCTATGACTGGGTCGAGCTGCAGAACGTCGGCGACGAGCCGCTGGAGCTCTCGGATTACTATCTCTCCGACAGCGGCAAGGACCGCATGGCCTTCCGTCTGCCCGAGCAGACGCTCGAGGGCGGCGGGCGCGTCGTCGTCTTCTGCGCCGGTCCCGGCGCGGCCGAGGGCTACGCCCCCTTCAAGCTCAGCGTGAAGGGCGATCAGCTCTTCCTCACGAACGCGAGCGGCGATCTTGCGGACTATATGACCCTGCGCGGTCTTCCCCGCCTCGGCAGCTTCGGCCGCATGGAGGGGCGCAGCGGCTTCTTCTACTTTGCCTCTCCGACGCCCGGCGAGGCGAACGCCGACGGCTGCCGCCGCGTCGCGGAAAAGCCCGTGCTCCTGACGAGAGAGGGCGTGTATAACGACGTCGAGTCCGTGGCCGTCTCTCTCAGCGCCCCGGGCGAGATCCACTACACGACCGACGGCTCCGCCCCGACGGAGGATTCCCCCGTTTATACCGAGCCCGTCGTCTTTACGGGCACCTCGGTCCTGCGTGCGATCCAGATCGAGGAGGGCTGCGTCACGAGCCCGGTCCTCAACACCAGCTTCATCATCAACGAGAACCACACGCTGCCGGTCGTGAGCGTGATGCTCGAACCCGAGCAGATGTCCGACCGCCAGAAGATGTATAAGAACATCAAGAAGCGCCTCGAGGTCCCCGGCGCGGTCGAGTTCTTCGACGGGGACGAGAGCTTCTCCATCACCTGCGGCATCAAGACCCACGGCGCCACCTCGCGCCGGATCTCGGAGAAGAAGAGCATCAAGCTCTGCTTCCGCGGCACCTATGAAGGGAATCTGGAGTACGATCTCTTCGGCAACGGCGTGACCGAGTTCGGCTCGATCCTGCTGCGCCATCCGGTGGAGGAAATGCTCTCGTCCATGTTCCGCGATATCATCGTCCACCGCCTGGCCCAGAAGTGCTTCCCCAACCTTCCCGCGCAGGACTACCGTCCCGCGGTGGTGTACATCAACGGCCAGTACTGGGGCGTCTACGGCATCCGCGAGGCCCACTCGGCCGAGCATTTTGCCCAGCACTACGGCTATGACTCGGACGAAGTCATCGCCTGGAAAAAGCTTTGGGACCGCAAGACGGCGGTCGGCAAGGCCTGCGAGTTCGCACTTTACAACAACCTCTCGAAGCAGGAGAACTACGACCGCGTCGCGAAGTATCTCGATGTTGACAGCGTGATCGGCTGGACCATCCTGCAGGCCTGGTGCTCGAACTACGACTGCAACCCCTCCAACGTGCGCTATTACTACTCCACCTCGGACGAGCGATTGTTCTTCGCGCTCTCGGACCTGGACCTCGGTATGTTCAACAACGACTGCTTTGAGATCCCGCTCGTCGGCTCGGCCAACGGCGCGGGCGGTCTGCGCAACAACTATGACTTCAACAAGCTGCCGCGCAGTCTGATGTCCAACCGCGATTACCAGCTCCGCATGGCCGAGCAGCTCTCGGCCGCGCTGCACGGGCCGATGTCCGACGAGGCGGTGCTGAAGATGATCGACGAGCTGCAGGCCGAGATCGAGCCGGAGATGGAGCGCGAGCTCAAGCGCTGGTTCCCCGGCGTGGCGATCGCGACCTGGCACCGCAAGGTCGACGCCGTGCGCACCTTCGTCACGCGCTTCGGCGGCCGCCACAAGGAAATGATCCGCACCTTCAAGGTCTACTCGAATCTGACGAACGAGGAATACGCGCAGTTCTTCGGCGATCTGGATTGAACGCGCCCCGCAGACAGCGGTCGGGGGATGTGATTTCTCACATCCCCCGGCTTTTTTATTCCCTCTTTTGTTTTCAGACGGTCCCGAGCTCGCGCAGCCCGGCCTTGTGCAGCGTCGCCACGCCGAAGAGCAGCAGCGTCTGGCCGAGCGTGTTGATCCTCTGCTCGATCCAATTCATGGCCGCGGAATTCCCCTCGCGCGAGGCCAGGTAGCCCATCGCCATGTAGCACAGGAAGGTCAGCGCAAAGACGGTGATCAGCCCCTTTTTCTTCATGCGCGCGGCGAGCACGCTGAGGCACGCGCACATCGCGCCGAGGCCGAGCACCATCATCGCGATGAACACGAAGGTCCCGGCAAAGACGGGCGGCGCGGCGGCGAGCATTGCCTTTTTGCGGCCGCAGAGCATCAGGATCAGCCCGAAGCCCGTCAGCAGCAGACCGATGGACTGCACCGGCAGGAACACCGTGTTGAGCACCTGAAAATCGCATACGCCCAGCGCGTAGAGCAGCTTCCACAGCGCCTTGAGAAAGCCGGCGAGGAACGCGTTGACGCAGCCCGCGGCGAAGCAGGCGTAGGCGTATTTCGGCATCTTGTTGTAGAGATCGCGCTGCATCAGCACCGCGGCCACGGCAAAGAGAGCGACCGGGATAAAGTCTGTGAGCGCCATCGGGACGGAAAACTCATACATGGCTTTTCTCTCCCTTTCTCTGTCTGTTCCGCGTGTGGTCCTCCGCCGCTCAGCCCTTGCCCTTTTCCTTGGCGCGCTTGTCGTTGATGATCTTCATCTCGGCGGCTGTGACCTCCTTGACGCCGTGCTCCTTGGCCCAGGCCACGCAGCCCTTGAGCACGGTCGGCAGGAAGATGCGCGGGACGTTGAGCAGCATCTCGAGCGCGTCGTCGGTGAAGTGCACGTCCGGATCGGTGCGGTCGGCAGCATAGCGGACGGAGGAGAGCGTGGCGTTGCGGATCGGCAGCAGCTCGGGCACGAGGCGCGGCGTCCTGGCAAACCAGAAGTTCTTGCTGTCGCGGTAGCCGTGGCAGATCAGCACGT
>CAMVJF010000007.1 GCA_947167725.1 uncultured Clostridia bacterium
CGATGCAGAAGCTGATGCGATAAAGAGGTCGGGAGATGGAACAATACAATGTGACAGGCATGAGCTGCGCGGCCTGCAGCGCGCGCGTGGAGAAAGCCGTCTCCGGCGTCGAGGGCGTGCGCTCCTGCTCGGTCAGTCTGCTGACAAATTCCATGGGCGTAGAGGGCAGCGCGTCGCCGGAAGCCATCATTGCGGCCGTGGAGGCCGCCGGCTACGGCGCCTCGCGCAAGGGCACGGAAAAGCACTCCGCTTCCGCCGATGAGGACGCGCTGCGCGACCGCGAGACGCCTGCGCTGAAGAAGCGCCTGCTCAGTTCCCTCGTCTTTCTGCTCGTGCTGATGTATATCTCGATGGGCCATACGATGTGGGGCTTTCCCCTTCCGGCCTTCTTTGAGGGGAATCATCTGGCGATCGGTATCGCAGAGCTTCTGCTCGCCGCGATCGTGATGGTCATCAATCAGAAGTTTTTTATCAGCGGCTTTCGCGGCCTTGCAAAAGGCGCGCCGAATATGGACACGCTCGTCGCGCTCGGCTCCGGCGTCTCCTTCCTCTACAGTTGCTGGACGCTTTTTGCCATGACCGCGGCGCTGCAGGCGGGCGACCAGACGCGCGTGCATGCGCTCATGCACGATCTCTATTTTGAGTCCGCCGCGATGATCCTGACCCTGATCACCATCGGTAAGATGCTCGAGGCGCGCTCCAAAGGCAGGACCACCGACGCGCTCAAATCGCTCATGCGCCTCGCGCCGCAGACCGCCTGCGTCGAGCGCGGCGGGACGGAATCTGTCGTCCCGATCGAGGAACTCGCTCTTGGCGACGTTTTCCTCGTTCGTCCCGGAGAGAGCATCCCCGTCGACGGCGTCATCCTGGACGGGCAAAGCTCTGTCAATGAATCTGCGCTGACAGGAGAGAGCATCCCCGTGGACAAGACCGCGGGCGATCGCGTCTCCGCCGCGACGGTCAATCAGTCGGGCTTCCTCCGCTGCCGCGCGACACGCGTCGGTGAAGACACGACGCTCTCCCAGATCATAAAAATGGTCAGCGACGCCGCCGCCACCAAGGCCCCGATCGCAAAGCTGGCGGACAAGGTCTCGGGCGTTTTCGTTCCCGCGGTCATTGCGGTCGCGCTCGTGACGCTCGTGGTCTGGCTGCTGCTGGGGCGGGAGTTTTCTTTCGCGCTCTCGCGCGCGATCTCCGTGCTCGTCATCAGTTGTCCCTGCGCGCTGGGACTTGCCACGCCCGTCGCGATCATGGTCGGAAACGGTCTCGGTGCAAAAAACGGCATTCTGTTCAAAACCGCAGTCTCTCTCGAGGAAGCGGGAAAGACACAGATCGTCGTGCTCGACAAGACCGGGACCGTCACGAACGGCGAGCCGGTCGTCACCGAGCTTCTCCCCATGGAAGGCATAAGCGAGGAGGAATTGCTTCTCTCCGCCTGTTCCCTCGAACAAAAGAGCGAGCATCCTCTGGCAAAGGCTGTCACAGCCGAAGCCCGACGGCGCGGCCTCGTTCCCTTCGAGGTGGAGAGCTTCTCTGCTCTGCCGGGCAACGGTCTGCAGGCGCTCGTCGGCGGCGAGGAGCTGATCGGCGGCAGTCTGAAATACCTCTCCTCCCTGTTTTCGCTCTCCCCCGCCGTGAGCGCAGACGCTGCCGCCCTCGCAGAAAAAGGCAAAACGCCGCTGCTGTTTGCACGCGGCGGAAAGCTGCTCGGACTCATCGCCGTTGCCGACGCGGTCAAGGATGATGCCATCGAGGCGATCCGGGAGTTGAAGGACATGGGGCTTCATGTTGTTATGTTAACCGGCGATCACGAGAAGACCGCCGCCGCCATCGGTGCAGAAGTCGGCGCGGACGAGGTGATTGCGGGCGTACTGCCCGACGGCAAGGAAAGCGTGATCCGTTTGCTGCAGCAGCGCGGCAAAGTCGCCATGGTCGGCGACGGCATCAACGACGCCCCGGCCCTGACGCGCGCGGACATTGGCATCGCCATCGGCGCCGGCGCGGACGTCGCGATCGACGCCGCAGACGTGGTGCTGGTCAAGAGCCGAATGCGCGATGTGCCCGCGGCCATCCGTCTGAGCCGCGCAACGCTTACGAACATCAAGGAAAACCTTTTCTGGGCCTTTTTCTACAACGTTATCTGCATCCCTCTCGCCGCAGGCGCCTATGCGCGCTTCGGTCTGACACTCAGCCCCATGATCGGCGCAGCCGCCATGAGCCTTTCGAGCTTTTGCGTCGTGAGCAACGCGTTGCGGCTGAACTTCTGCCGGCTTTATGATCCAAGCCGGGACAGGAAGATCAAAAACACGCTCATCGAGCGTATAAAGGAGGAATCCCCCATGACGAAAACGATGAAGATTGAAGGCATGATGTGCCCTCACTGCGAGGCCCGCGTGAAAAAAGCGCTCGAAGCGATCGAGGAGGTCGCGTCCGCAGAGGTCAGTCACGTCTCCGGTACGGCCGTGGTGACGCTCGCCGCCCCGATTGCGGATGAGAAGCTCGCCGCAGCCGTCGAAGCGCAGGACTACAAGGTGCTCGGGATCGAATAAGCTCGCTTGACTGCGGAAACGAAAAGGGATCTGCCCGACCGGCAGATCCCTTTTCCTGTCCTGTTCTGCTTAATTGAATACTTGATCACAATCCACCGGACGCGATCGTGCGGATCACCTCTCCGGCCATCATCAGTCCCGCAACAGAAGGGACGAAGGCGATGCTGCCCGGCGCTGGGCGGCCGAGATTGCCCTTGGTCTCCCCGCTCTCTTCCTCCACATGCGGCGCCTCGGTTGAGGCAAGCACCTTCAGATGCTCGATACCGCGGCGGCGCAGCTCCTTGCGCATGACGCGCGCAAGCGGACAGCCGGAGGTTTCGGCCAGATCGGCGATCCGCAGCTGCGCGGGGTCGATTCGGTTTCCGGTCCCCATACAAGAAATGATCGGCGTTCCCGCCGTCCCGGCACGAACGACGAGCTCGATCTTCGCCGTCACGGTGTCGATCGCGTCGATTACATAGTCATAGTCGGAAAAGCAGAAACTCTCTGCATTTTCAGGGGAAAAGAATTCCTGACGGCAGTGGATCTGCGCCTTGGGATTGATCTCCGCAGCACGGCGGGCGGCAGCTTCGGTCTTTGGCATGCCGATCGTGGAATGAAGCGCCAGGATTTGCCGGTTGAGATTGCTCGTTGATAGTATGTCGCTGTCGATCAAATCGAGCGCGCCTACGCCGCTGCGCAGCAGAGCCTCGAGGGCATAGCCGCCCACGCCGCCGAGCCCGAAGAGGGCAATGCGCGCGTTCGCGAGCCTCTCCATGGCCTTGCCGCCGAGAAGCATCTGTGTTCTGGTAAAGGCGTCCGACATTTTCTTTTTCCCCTTTGTTATTATCCGCGCTCCTATCATAAAAAGCCCCGTGCGCTTTGTCAAGGGAATTGAAAAGCCCGTGGAAATGATTTATAATCAGTTTTGTCATCTCTCGCTTGAAGCATTCTGCCCGGAGAAAGGAGCCGCAATGAACGTCAAAAAGATTCGAGACCTCATCTTTGTCGCGCTGATGGCCGTGCTTATTGCGCTCTGCTCCTGGCTGAGCGTGCCTGCCGCCGTCCCCTTTACCATGCAGACCTTCGCCGTTTTCTGCGCGCTCCTGCTGCTCGGCGGCAAGCGCGGCACCCTGGCCGTGCTGCTTTATCTGCTGCTCGGCGCCGCCGGGCTCCCCGTCTTTTCGGGATTCGGCGCCGGCCTCGGCGTTCTGTTCGGTCCGACGGGAGGGTATCTGCTGGGCTTTTTGCTCTGTGCTCTGCTCTATTGGCTCGGCGAAGGCAAAATCCGCGACGTCGTTCTGCTCATCGCGGGCAATCTTTTCTGCTATCTTTTCGGGACGCTGTGGTTCGTCTCTGTCTACTCCTCCGGAGAAAAAGCCATCGGCTTCGGTGCGGCACTGATGCTGTGCGTCGTGCCTTATCTCGTGCCGGACGCGATCAAGCTCCTGCTGGCCTTTATCCTGACCCGCCGGGTCAAAAAAGCGATGACGCTCTGAAACAGGATCGGACAGAAGTCATTTGCGGCGCATTTCACAAAAAGCGCATATGGACATCTTCTCATCTCAACGCCAGACGAAATCGGCGCAACCGCACAGCGGTTGCGCCGATTTCATTTGTCTTCTCCATGACGGGGCTGCGAAGTCAGAGGCCTGGTTTTCTGCGCGGAATCAGCTCCGTATTTTTGCGATCACTCGGTCTTTTTCCTTTTTTGCTTCCTCAAGCGCCGTTTCTTCGGTAAAGCCCCACTCGTTTTCCAGCAAGTCGATGATCCGGTCATAGGTTTCTGCTGCTTTGGGGTAATTCCCTTTAATCTCATAAATATCTGCGATCGCCATCAGCTCGTCCTGAAACCTCGGTCTCCTCGGCGACAGTTCAAAAGAGCGCTCATAAAGGGCGATCGCCCTGTCGTAGTCGCACTTGCCGGCGCAGTATTGAGCGGCTTCAAAAAGGTAGACAGAATCGTCCGGGTATTGCTCTCCCAGCTTCTCCATGATCCGATCCGCCCCGGCTTCGTCGAAACGCGACAGCGCGATCTGCGCCCGGTATACGCCGACGTGGATGGGATTGACGCCCGGAAGCGCCGCATAGGTCTGCAGAAACCTCTCGGCCTCCTTTGTCCGGCGGTCCGCCAGGAGATTGTCAATCAGATAGGCGTAAGCCAGTTTCGCGTGAGGATTCTTTTCCACGAGCTCGCGATAGAAGTCAATGGCTTTTCTGTGGTTGGCGATGTTCCAGTCCCAGGCCGCGTGTCCCTCGGCCATCTGCAGCATCCACTGGCAGCCCTTCTCCTCCGGCGCCCTCCGCACGGCCTCCTTCGCATAGCGGCAGACTCTTTCAGCTGCGGCATTCATCCTGTGCCAGTAAAGACCGGCGATCAGCTCCGTCGCGCGCTTCCGGTATTCTTCGTTCGCCATCTGTCCTCTCAGGAAGTCCTCATACTCCCGGAACACATCCTGCGGCAGTTCGTTTTCGATCTCCATTCTGTTTTCGATCCGATTGAGTCTCTGCTCTGTGGTCAGATCGAATAGATCGTCGATGCTGACGCCGAAGATCTCAGCCAAAAGAGGAAGCGTCGTGATGTCGGGCATTGCCACCGAGTTTTCCCATTTGGAGACCGATTGGGCGCCGATCCCCAGTTTTTCCGCCAGCTGTTCCTGCGTCAGTCCCGCCTTGAAACGAAGCTGTCTGATTCTCTTTCCCAATTCCATAATCATTCCTCCTTGGAGCCGTGCTTTGTTCCTCGACCGCACTCTCATTATACAAGAGCGGTCCGTCGGATTCCATGACGCAGATCGCAATTCGTATCGCCTGACGGTTGAGAAAAAGAGAGGCGATTCTCATAGGAAGCGCCTCTCTTTTTCAATTTCAATGATTCGGAATCAGTCTTCGTCCACGTCGATCAGGACCCAGGATATCTTGTCGGGATTATCCGGCAGATAGTTCTGCACGACCGGGACAAAGCGAGAGGCCGCGACCTCTTCGGTGATGCTGCGCGTTACGTCCTGCAGATTGTAGATGTAGGTCCCGCGGTCGGTGGGATAATACACGCGGTCGAAGAGTTTGAAGAACAGCGGGGTATTCTGCCCCGTCGCAGCGTCGACTTTTACAAGCGAAAACGGCGTGTAGCTGTAGATCGAGAGCACCTTGCCCCGTTCACGGTCCCGAAGCTGTTCCGCCACGCTGATTGCAAAGCCGCTGATCCCGCCCTCGGGCGAGGGGCTTGTCGACATTTCGGCATTGTACATGAACTCGACCTCTCTCCCCTCCGGCGGGACAGGGTGGATCAGATCCGCAAGCACGACCTCGTCAAAGCCGATGTCATACAGCTCGCGTGCGAGCTCTACCACATAGGTGCGCACATTCTGACTGTATGGGTCGAGCCACATGCCGGTGTTGTCGTAGTAGTTCATGCCGCTGCTCGTCTTGAGTGCGACAAGCGTACTGAATGAAGGATAGCGTTCATCCACACAGCAGCTGATCTGCGCGACGAGATAGACGTTTTTCTCCTTGAGCATGTCGACGTAACGCTGAATAGAGCGCGTCGTCTCGTTTTCGATCGACAGACCGTAGCTCATCGCAGCCGTGGAATGGGAATACCACATCAGATTGCCGCTGCGCGGCTTCATCTCCAGAAGCAGCGCGTTGCCGGTCTGCAGACGGGCGGCGTACTCCTCCAGCTTGTCCATCGTGAGGTTCTCATGCGGGACATAGATCGCGCGCATTGGTTTGACGTCTGTGCGAGCGATCGGTGTGATGGAGGAATAGTCCGGCGAGTCGAAGCTGATCTCGACGCTCGTGTGCTCATAAACAGCTTCCTCTTCCACAGAGCCGACCGCCGTATCCGTGCCGCTGCCGCCGAGGAAGGGCAGGACTACCTTCACGTCGTCCTTGGTGATGACGGCGTACTTCTGCATGCTGTAAAACAGCACGATCAGCAGCGCGATGATCGCCACGACCACGGCAACGGGCACAAAGTAATAGGTCTTTCTCTTTTTGACGCCCTTGTAGAATTCCGCGTTTCTTGCCATCTGAGAGCTTACTCCTCTATCTTGGAGATCCGGCGAACATGACGTTCGTCGCCGGAGAAGGGTGTATCAAGGAAGGTGTCGACGATCTTGAGCGCAAGGCCGGGTCCGATCACACGTGCTCCGAGCGCGAGGATGTTTGCATCGTTGTGCTCACGGCAGGCTTCGGCGGAGAAACAGTCGCCGCAGAGTGCCGCACGGATCCCGCGAACCTTGTTCGCCGTGATCGAAATACCGATGCCGGTGCCGCAGATAATGATGCCGCGCTCATACTCGCCGGATGCGACGGCCTTTGCCACCGCTCTGCCGAAATCGGGATAATCACAGCTCGCCTCCGTATAGGTGCCGAAATCCCTGTACGAAAGGCCTCTTGCCTCGAGATGTTTGATGATCTCGCTCTTGAGCGCGAATCCGCCGTGGTCGCTTCCGATCGCAATCATACGCCTATCCTCCTTGAATCGTTGCAACTAACTTTTGTATTTTATCATTATCCCACACAAGTATCAAGTATGAGTTCGAAAAACGACAGACACGCGCGGGAAACCGCGCGTGCCGCCTGTTTTATGTTGGAAAAAACGTTGTTCAGATCATAATGCCGCGCTGTCTGGCCTCAAAGGTCAGTTGATCGCGGAAATCGGGGTGTGCGATAGCGATGAGCTGGCGCGTGCGGCTGGCAAGACTCTGGCCGCGCAAATGCGCCACTCCGTACTCCGTGACGATATAGTCGACGTCGTTCTTGCTCGTCGTGCAGACCGCGCCGGGCGTCAGCGTGGACTTGATCTTGCTGATCGTGCCGCCCTTCGCCGTCGAAGAGAAGGCGATAAAGCTCTTGCCGCCCTTCGACTGCGTCGCGCCGCGGACATAATCGATCTGGCCGCCCGAGCCGGACATGTGCTTGGTTCCCACGCTCTCGGCGCAAACCTGGCCCCAGAAGTCCACCTCGAGGGCCGCATTGATCGAGATCATGTTGTCGTTGCGGCAAATGACGTTTGGGTCGTTGACGTAGTCCACCGGCATGATCGCGATGGCGGGATTGTCGTTGATGTAGTCATAGATACGCTGTGAGCCAAAGGCAAACGTCGTCACGCTCACGCCGCGGTGGATCTGTTTTTTGCTGTTGTTGACCGCGCCGCACGCGATCAGCTCGACCATCGAGTCGGTAAACATCTCGGTGTGGATGCCGAGATCGTGCTTGCTCTTGAGCGCAGTGCCGGTCGCATCCGGGATCGCGCCGATGCCGAGCTGTATGCAGGCGCCGTCCGGGATCAGTTCGGCAATATAGCCGCCGATCGTCCGGCTGGTCTCGTCAACCTGCGCAGCCGGCAGGACAGGCAGCGGTATGTTGTTTTCGATTAGGCCGTCGACCTGGCTGATATGGATCTGGAGCCCGGCCACCGCGCGGGGCTGGCACTCGTTCACTTCAAGGAAAATGCGTCGGGATTTTTCGATCATAGCCTCGCTGTACGACGAGACGCAGCCGAGCGAGAAATAGCCGTGCTCGTCCATCGGCGAGACAGAAGTGCAAAAGACGTCGTAATCATAAAAGCTGCGGATCAGCTTGGGGATATCACGATAATAGTTGGGAATGAAATCGGCGAAGCCGGCGTTGATCGCCTTTCTTGCTCCGCCGCCAGCGAACCATGAAACACCGTTAAGCTTACCGTCGAGCGTCTTGTCCGCATAGAACTCCAGCGGATACACGTCAAGCAGCGTCTGCACCTTGACGTTCTCGATCTCTCCGTTGGCCGCTCGCCGGGCAAGAGCGCTCATGATCGCCGGAGTGTGCGCCGTCGCGGCGTCCATTCCGCAGACCCAGCCGCTCTCAACTCTTGCGGCGAGAGACGCGGCGTCCGTAAGCTTTTCTCTGTACTGGTTCCGATAGTCGTTCATTGTTTCCTCCGTCAACGTTTTCTGCTGCGGCGCGGACGGTCAGCATAAAGGCGGTTGTCCGCAATGCGGCTGTCCGACTCCTGCATGAATTTTTTGAGTTTGTCCTCAAACTCCTGGTTATCGGATCGCGGTGCAAGCTGCCCCATGCGCTCCACGCCCTGCTCCCGCGGCTTTGCTTCGTTTTCGGAGCGGCGGGGCGGACGGGGAGCTCTGCTCGGCGCAGTCGGCGCCGCTTCTTCGGCACGTTTGATCGAAAGATTGATCTTCCCCTCGTCGCTGATGCTCATAATGCGCACCTTCACGCTTTGTCCTACCTGGACGAACTCATGCACGTCCGAGACAAAGGCGTTGGCGATCTCCGAGATGTGAACGAGCCCGCTCTTGCCCTCCGGCAGCAGAACAAACGCGCCGAACTTCGCAATGCTGGTGATTTTGCCTTCTACGACTGTTCCGATTTCCAGTGCCATGCTTATCCCTCTTTGTTTTCAGCCTCGGTAAAAGAAAAAATTGTTTCGTTCGGCATGACAAGACCCAGCCGTTCACGCGCCAACTTTTCGATCTCACGGTCATCCGGTTCGGAGAGCCATGCCGCCATCCGCGCGTCTCTCTCTTCCCGGAGCTCCTGCACCTCCGCGCCAAGGGCCCGGCAGGTGCTTTCCGCCTCCTTACACGTATTGCTTGCGGCGCAGTATCGCACGATCGCATAGACGAGCAGCGCCACGATCACGAGCCGGATTGCATCCGACTTGGTTTTTTCGCCCATGGGCTGTAAACCTCTCACTTAATATATATTATCGCTTCAAAAAAAGAAAGTGTCTATTTCACTTTTTTCGAGAGTTTTTTGCTGTTTTTTTCTCCGAATTCCAAATACTGGTGCAATTGAAGGGCTGATTCCGAAAACATACAGGGAAAAAACGCCAAGGAAAGCCGACGGCTCCCACAGCGACAGGCGGCCGGCGCAAAAGAACATGCCGATAAGGAACAGCGCGCTCGTGCAGAAAAGGCAAAAAAACAGGTCGCAGAGCACAGCCAGTACCTTCCCTCCGTCATAGCGCAGCGGACGAAGAAGGTCATAAAGCAGCCCCGCGATCAAGCCACAAAGCGCCGAAGCCATGATCGATATTGTCTGGGATGTGATCGAAATCTCCATTTTCCTATCCGAACAGCTTTGTCCACAGCGATCCGTGGGGCGCGCGCTCTTCATAGCACAGCTCGTTGATCCGCCCGCGGAGCTCCAGCAGCCCGGCGTCAAGGTCGATCTTGTCGATGTGCAGTTCTTCGCCGCGGATCGAAAGCTCTCCCATATCCGTCGTCAGCACGACCATGTTTTCATCAAAGCCCGACACGTCCCCGACGCCGCTGATCTTCAGCTTTTCCCGGTGGTCCATCTGCAGAACGTGCGCACGGGCAAGCGCTTCGCTCCGTCTCTCCTCATAGGACATGCGCATCCCTCCTTATCATCAATATATCGCATGCGGCGTGAGAATATGATCGTTCTTTTCCGATACGAAAGCGGAATTCCTGCGTGTGGCCAGGCCACAGGAAATGGTTTGACTTTGCTGCTTTTCCTTGGTACAATACTGATTCGGGAAAAGGAATCCTTTTCCATGAAAATCAGAAAGAAAGTGATCCTTCGCCATGAAAAGATCCTGCGGTGTTTTGATGCCGATGAGTTCTCTCCCCTCTCCCTACGGGATCGGAACGATGGGCAAGAGCGCCTATCGCTTCGTGGACTTCCTGCGCCGGAGCGCGCAGACCTACTGGCAGCTTCTTCCTCTCGGTCCCACGAGCTACGGGGACAGCCCTTACGCCTCTTTTTCGACCTTTGCGGGAAACCCGTATTACATCGATCTTGAGCTCCTGATCCGCGACAAGCTCCTCAAAAAGTGTGAGGTCGAGTCGATCTTCTGGGGCAGCGACGAGGAGCGCTGCGACTACGGCGCGATCTATGAGGGACGCTTCGTCGTCCTGCGTCTGGCTTATGAGCGTGGGAAAGATCGTTATGCCGAGGAGTTTTCTTCCTTCCGCGCGGAGAACGCCTCCTGGCTCGAAAACTACGCTCTGTTCATGGCGCTCAAGGCTCATTTCGGCATGCGCAGCTGGATCGAATGGGAGGACGAGGACATCCGTCTGCGCAAGCCGGCCGCCATGGAAAAATACAGCCGCGAGCTTGCGGACGATGTCTCCTTTTACGCCTTCCTGCAGTTTCTGTTCTTCCGGCAGTGGAACGCTCTGCGCGCCTACGCCCACGAAAACGGCATCCAGTTTATCGGAGATGTACCGATCTACGTCGCGCTCGACAGCGCTGATGTGTGGAGCGAGCCAAAGTACTTCCAGCTGGATGAGAACAACCTGCCGACCGAGGTCTCCGGCTGCCCGCCCGATGCGTTTTCGGAGGACGGCCAGCTCTGGGGCAATCCGCTCTATGACTACGACGAGATGAAAAAAGACGGCTTTGGCTGGTGGATCCGCCGGATCGAAGGCGTCGGAAAGCTCTACGACGTCATCCGCATCGACCACTTCCGCGGTTTCGAGAGCTATTGGGCCGTTCCTTACGGTGACACCACAGCACGGCGCGGCCGCTGGAAGCCCGGTCCCGGCATGGATCTTGTCGGCGTGTTGACCTCCTGGTTCCATGACTTGCGCTTCATTGCGGAGGATCTCGGCTATACGACGCCCGAGGTGGAAAAGCTGCTCGCTGATTCCGGGCTGCCCGGCATGCGCGTGCTGGAGTTTGCCTTCGACCCCTACGGCGACGCTCCCTTCATGCCGCACAACTGTCCGAAGCACAGCGTCTGCTACATCGGCACGCACGACAACGAAACCGTGCGCGGCTGGATCCGGGTGCTTGACCGCAGGACACGCCGCTTTGCCAAGGAATATATGCATATCACGCCGGAAGAAGGCTGGTGCTGGGGTATGATCCGAGCCGGCATGGCCACCCCCAGTGAGCTTTTCGTACTGCAGATGCAGGACGCGCTCGAGCTTCCGCAAAGCGCCCGCATGAACACGCCCGGCGTTGCCTCCGGCAACTGGCAGTGGCGCATGAAGCGCGACGCGATCACGGAGGGGCTTGCCGCCAAGCTGCGGCGCTTTACCAGGCTGTACAGAAGAGCCTGAGAATATCGAACAGCATGCGAGGGAGCACACCGAGCGATCGGTGTGCTCCCTCTTTGTTTTCATTTCAATCATGCTGCCGGAGTTCGTTCACGAGTACCGAGCGTGATGGGAAGCTGCATCTCCTTCCCCTTGCGTATCACGCTGAGCACAGCGGGATCATTGGCTGAATACTCCTGCAGGAGCTCCTCCGGTTCTTTGCAGGAAGAAGCCGGATGATCGTCGATCGCGTCGCCCACGCGCAGCCGCACCTTGTAAGCCGGTCATATTATAGCAAACATATGTATCGGCAGAAACAAAGCGCAGTTGATCCCGGTATATTTCTCCCGGCAGATACTTAAACTTTTCAAGTCTTTCTCGTGGCTGTCTCAGAATGCCGACCGGGTTTTGCCCGGTGTCAACAAGCGCCCCGACGATCACGGGATAGCAGGTCCCTTCCGGACAGACACAAGTCCATTCGCCCTACAGGAAGGCTTTGATTCGGTTCAGCTCGTTCTCTTTCAATAACGTCTGCAGATCGAGAGAAAGAGACTCCTCGAAGGATAGGGCCGGGAGTTCATCCGCCATCACGAATGCGTCAAAGTCCACGGCCAGACAGTGCTGCACGATCAAGCCGCACAAGCCGCCGCGGATCAACTCGGAATCGGCTGCCAGAAGCGCGGCTGTTGTCTTATTCGTCGAATTCTCCCGTCTTTTCAGAATCACATCAGATGGATCACGCCGAAGGAGACACAGGTCATGATCGCGGCCGCGATCAGCACGCCAAGCACGATAGCGGGCATGGCCTTTTTCAGCCGCATGCCCATGAGCGCCGCGACGAGCGCCCCGGTCCAGGCTCCGGTCCCGGGAAGCGGGATCGCCACCAGCAGGCAAAGCCCGATCGGTCCGTACTTGACGACCATTTCTTTTTTGTTATCCGCACGCTTTTCCAGCCCGGCGATAAAGCCGTCGAGCCGTTGGATCTTTCTGCGCAGAAATGTGAGCACATTCCGGACAAAAAGGATAATAAAGGGCGTAGGCAGAAGGTTGCCGATGACGGCGGCCAGCAGCGCCAGCGGGTAATCCAGACCGATCGCGATCCCGTAGGGCAAGCCGAGCCGGAGTTCGACCACGGGCAGCATCGAGATCAGAAAGGTCATCGTAAATTTTCCGATAATGGTGTCAGTCAGCCAGCCTATCATTCGTATCCTCCGGGATTTTCGTTCGTGCATCCGCACGGCGGGCGTAGAAGTCGGTCTCAAACCTTGCTCGCAGGTTCGTGTATTATATCATGCCGTGCGTGATTATTCAACATTTCGCCTAAAAAATGGCTGACGCCCTCCTTTCCGATTTGGCGCATGCGTCGGCGGATTTACAGTTGCAATTTAACGCGGTGTAGTGTAAAATTATTAACATCTTTTTGAAATCCACAAAGAACGGCAGGCGACATATATGGAGATTCTGAACAAGTTCGTGTCCTTCTTTACCGGCTCGCTGAACACCGTGGCGTGGCTCTACATCTTTCTTCCCTGTGCGATCGGCGGCGGTCTTTACTTCTCCGTACGCAACGGCTGGGTGCAGTTCACCAAGCTCGGCTTCGCGCTGAAGAACACGATCGGCAAGATGTTCTCCCGGCAGAAAGCCGGCGAGGGCGCCGTCACGCCTTTCCAAGCTGTAAGCACCGCGCTGTCCGCGACCGTCGGCACCGGCAATATTGTCGGCACCACGCAGGCGATCGCGCTCGGCGGTTACGGAGCCGTATTCTGGATGTGGCTCGCTGCGCTTATGGGTATGGTCACCAAGTACTCCGAGGTTGTTCTTTCGATCCGCTACCGTGAGCGTGACTCCAAGGGCGACTGGGTCGGCGGCCCGATGTACTATATCAAGAACGGCATGGGTCCCAAGTGGAAATGGCTCGGCGGCGTGTTCTGCGTATTTGCGGCGCTTGCTGCCTTCGGCATCGGCAACGGCGCGCAGGCAAAATCCATCGTCGGTTCGCTCAACGGCGCGATCGTCGCCTTTATCCCTTCCGCCGCCTCGTCGACAGGAATGATCAACCTTGTCTGCGGCATCGTCCTCGCCATACTCGTCGCACTGATCCTCTTTGGCGGCATCAAACGTATCGGTGAGGTCTGCGAGAAGCTGGTACCCTTTATGAGTGCCTTCTACATCCTCTTCACACTGATCGTCATTTTCTCCCATATCTCCGGCATCGGCCGCGCCTTTTATCTGATCTTCGCCAGCGCTTTCACGCCGCAGGCGGTCGCCGGCGCAGCCTCCGGCATCGTACTCAAGCAGACCGTGATCTGGGGCATGCGCCGCAGTGCCTTTTCCAATGAGGCCGGTCTAGGCTCGGCAGCCATCGCGCACGCAGCGGCCGAAACGAAGGGCCCCGTTGATCAAGGCCTGTACGGCATCTTTGAGGTCTTCGTCGATACGCTGGTAATCTGCACGCTCACCGCTCTGTCTGTGATCATTTCCGGCGTAGACATCAGCTGGGGCGTGAAGCCCGGCAGCGAGCTGATCACCAGCGCCTTTGCCACGGTCTTCGGGATCAAGTTTGCTTCTTTGTTCGTTGCGCTGGCGCTGATGATGTTCGCCTTTTCCACGATCCTCGGCTGGTCGCTGTACGGCACGCGCTGCGTGCAGTACCTGCTCGGCATGAAGGCGGCAAAGATCTATCAGATCATCTTTGTTCTTGTCGTCGTGGTCGGCTCGGTCGCCTCGATCGACGCCGTCTGGGACGTGGCGGATACGCTCAACGGTCTCATGGCGATCCCGAACTTTGTCGCGCTCTTTGCGCTATCCGGCGTGGTGGCAAAGCTCACGAAGGAGAAATTCAAATCCCAGTCTCTCGACGGGGAGCACTGATTTCAGCTCTCTTTCAACAGGCGGGGGCTCTGAATCGGGAATACTGTTTGCAGGCGGCATGACGATTTTCTTGCCGCCTGCTGTTTTTTCAGAAGGATCCGGCAGTGCCTTTCTTGCCCGGATCCGAAAGGCATGCTATAATAGCACGCATGAGGGATGTCGCTTATCATGCGACCATTTCAAGACAGGAACGACTATACTGGGATCATCCCCTATTCGCAAAATCTGTACAGAATTGAGGTGGGATGCGGATGCCCTTTCAAATCGTCAGAAACGACATCACCAAAATGCAGGTTGACGCCATTGTCAACGCGGCCAACCCTTCCCTGCTCGACGGCGGCGGCGTAGATGACGCCATTTTTCGGGCTGCCGGTCCGGAGCTGCTCGAGGAATGCCGTGCTCTCGGAGGCTGCGAAATCGGAGAGGCGAAGATCACACGCGCCTATCAGCTCCCCTGCCGCTATGTGATCCACACCGTCGGGCCAAGATGGCGCGGCGGGCTGTTCGGTGAAAAGCAAAAGCTTGCCTCCTGCTACCGCTCGGCGCTGTCCCTTGCCGGGGAACACGGCTGTGAGACGGTGGCTTTCCCTCTGATCTCCACGGGAGATCGCGGCTATCCCAAGGATAAGGCGATCCGGGTGGCGCTGGACACCATCAGCGCGTTTTTGCTGAAAAACGACATGACGGTATTTCTTGTCCTTTACGGCCAGGAGAGTCTGAGCATCGGGCAAAAGCTGTTTTCGGATATTCAGGAGTACATCGACGACCACTATGTTGAGGCGCATCCCCCGCGCAGGAACGCGCGGCGAAGAGAACGGGGGGAATCGGTCGGCAGCAGCTATCTCTATGACGCCGAACCATTCAGCAGAGAGCTTGACACCGCGCCGCCGATGGCAGCGGAGCAGAGTTTTCCGGCGGAAGCCTCGCCGAAGGAGAAGCCTCCGGGATTCATAGCGCAGGATGTCAGGGAAACCGTCGCGCCGCGGGAGGAAAAAGCAGCCGTTGCATACGCGTCGAGGCCTGCTCCTCCCCTGGCAGCCGGCACCGACGCCGATCTGAAGCACCTGTTTGACGATCTGGACGAGAGTTTTCAGCAGATGCTGCTCCGGAAAATCGACGAGAGCGGGATGTCCGACTCGCAATGCTATAAGAAGGCCAATATCGATCGCAAGCTCTTTTCCAAAATCCGCAAGGATGTGAATTACAAGCCCAGCAAAATCACCGTCATTGCCTTTGCGATCGCGTTGGAGCTGGATCTGCGCGAGACCGAAAGCCTTCTTCGCAAGGCGGGCTTTGCGCTGTCGAGAAGCAGCAGGTTCGATGTGATCGTACAGTATTTCATCGAGCGGCGGATCTATGACGTTTTTCTGATCAACGAAGTGCTGTTCAGCTTTGATCAGGCTCTCCTCGGCGCATAAGGACAATCATAAAAATGTCGCCCGACAGGCGACCATAAGGGAATCGAAACCTCCTATACTGTGCTTGAAAGCAAAAAAACAGTACAGGAGGTTTTCATTATGAAGAACAACATCAGCGAGCTGGTATTCATCCTCGACCGCAGCGGCTCCATGAGCGGTCTGGAGGGCGATACGATCGGCGGTTTCAACAGCCTTATCGAGAAGCAGAAACAGGTGGACGGCAGGTGCTATGTGACGACCGTGCTCTTTGACAGCAGCAGCGAGACGATACATGACCGTGTGGAGCTTCGAGACATCAAGCCGATGACCGACAGGGACTACAGTGTTCGAGGCTGCACGGCACTGCTCGACGCGCTGGGCGAGACGATCCGCCACATCGCGCATATCCACAGATACGCCCGTGCGGAGGATGTGCCGGAGCACACGACCTTTGTCATCATGACCGACGGCATGGAAAACGCAAGCCACCGCTACGACAGTGACAGCGTCAAGCGTATGATCGAGCATGAGAAAGAAAAATACGGCTGGGAGTTTCTGTTCCTGGCGGCCAACATCGACGCCGTAGAGACGGCAAGACATTTCGGCATCGGTGCAGACCGCGCAGCCAACTACCGCGCAGACAGCGTCGGAACAAAAGTCGTTTATGACACGGTGGCGGAGACGGTCTGCATGTCCCGGATGGGGTGCCCGATCTCGGCAGACTGGAATGAGAAGATCAACGAGGATTATAAGAGCAGAAAGGACTGAACCGTATGACGAACCATCTGAAAATCATAACGGATTGCATCCTCGGCCTCGCCGTAGGGGACGCGCTCGGCGTCCCCTACGAGTTCATGCGCCGCGATCAGGTGGAAGCCGCAGCGGATCTTCGGCATATGAAAGCCAGCAGCAGTTTCCATGAGCAGCCGCCCGGCGCGTGGAGCGACGACACCGCGATGTGTCTCGCCTCCATGGACTCTCTGACGCGCTGCCGCGGTTTTGACGCGGAGGATACGATGGCAGCCTTCCTCGACTGGTATCGGAACGCAGCATACAGCTCAACCGGCGTTGCTTTTGGCGTCGGCGGGACCGTCAGTCGGGCGCTTTCATCCGCGTTGCACGGCGTCCCCGCCCTGTCCTGCGGGCGCCGCGGCTTCCGGGACAACGGGAACGGCGCGCTCATGCGAATCGCCCCGATCTCGCTTTGGTGTGCGTTTCGGGAATTGCCGCGAGATGAAGAGGTACAGCTGGTTTCGGATGCCGGTGCCGTCACCCATGCGCATGAGATCAGCAAGCTTGGCTGCCTGATTTACACGGATTATCTGAAAGAACTGATCCGCGGGGCAAGCAAGGAACAGGCTTATTCTTTCATCTGTCGGGAAAGATATTCCCTTCGTTTTACTTTTTCGACCGTAGCGGTCTATGACCGGATCCTGAACGGTCGTCTTCCCGAGCTTCCCCGGTACAAGCTGGCGGAGTCCGGCTATGTCGTTAACACGCTGGAAGCCGCGCTGTGGGCGACGCTTCGGACGGCGTCCTATGAAGAGGCTGTCGGGGAATCCATCCGGCTCGGCTACGACACCGATACGCTCGCCGCCGTGACCGGTTCGCTCTGCGGCGTTTTGTACGGCAGCGAGAGCATCCCAGAGGCTTGGCGGGATGAACTCCTCAAACGGTCGTATCTGGAGAGTCTGTGTGCGGAGTATGCAAAGCTGTTCTCCTGATCTTTCTCCTACAATAGGCCATAGCAACGCTCCGACTGCCGGTCTGTTTCTTTCTCTAATAAATCCCTTTCCTATTTTTCTCCCGCGCGTTATAATTGTACTATGCTGTAATGCGCCAGGAGGAAAACATCATGGATCAACGTCTGCAATCCGGCGTGGAAGAAAAGGTTCGGCTGTCCAGCTGTATGTGGCTCGGCGGCGCCGACTGCATGATCACCACGCTCAACAATATCGTTACCGGCGGCGGATTGACTTATTTCTTCGTCAATCATCTGGGCATGAGCCCCGGCTCCAGCGCGCTGTGCTGGCTGCTTTTCGGCCTATGGAACGCGCTCAACGACCCGCTTTTCGGCTATATTTCCGATAAGACCAAGAGCGGTCTCGGACGACGCGTCCCCTATATCCGCTACGGCTCGATTCTGATCACAGCCGTATTCATCCTCTCCTGGGTCATCTGGTTCCCCTCCCGCTCAAATACCACCATGTTCATCCAGATGTTCCTTTCGCTTTTCCTTTTTGACAGTCTGTACACAGCGATCGCGACCTCGCTCTATGTCATGCCCTTTGAAATGGCTGTGACCAACAAGGCCCGCGGCCGCATCATGCTCATCAAACTGATCTTTGGTCTGATTGCGTTGGCCGTACCGCTGGTGCTGCTCGCGGAGCTTGAGAGCCTTCTGAGCACTTCCCTGCGCTCGTTCCAGATTCTGATGCTGATCATCGGCTGCGTTGCCGGCGCGATCATGTTCTTTTCTACCTTTTTCTACAAGGAGAACGGCTACACAAAGGAAGAAGAACAGTATCCCTTCTTCCGTTCGCTCATCACCTGTCTGAAAAACAAAAGCTTTCTGGTATTCGAAAGCATTTCCTTCTCCGTGACCTTCATCCAGACCGCTCTGATGATGGGCCTTAGCTATTATTTCGATGCCTTTGGGATCAACTATCTCTTCTGCTATGGCGCAATGTTCCTCGGCATCCTCTTTGGCATATGGCTGTGGATGAAGCCCGGCGCCGTTTGGAAAGTGAAGAAAAGTGTTATCCTCATGTGCCTGATTTTCGGCGGAACTCTGCTCGTCATGCTTCTTCTCGGTCGATACACCGCGGCCGGCGTGATCGGATTCTTCGGTGCAGGCATCGGTTTTGCCGGCGGGATGTATGAGGTCCCACTGATGTTCGGCGATGTGATGGATTACGATGAGAAGCTCTGCGGATTGCGGCGTGAAGGCATGTACGCGGGCGTCAACAGTTTGATCTGCAAGCCCGCGATCAGCTTTGCCAACGCCCTTTTTCCCATCATGCTTGGCTGGTTTGGCTATAACACCGCCCTGAGCGTTTCCGCGCAGAGCGCGACGGCAAAGCTCGGTGTACGCGTGGCGTGGCTGGCGATCCCGGTCGGATTGTTGATGATTTGCGCGGCGTTAATTGCGCGGTTTTATCCGCTCGGAGGAGCTGAATGGGACAAAATCAAGGATGAGCTCGCCATCCGGCACGAGGAAAAACAGAGAGCATACGAGGCTGAGATGCTCGGTCGATAAAAACCGAAAAACGCGATCGATGCGGCGAAAAAACAGAGAAACGAAAAGCGCGCCATCCGGAAGGATGGCGCGCTTTTCGCTGCGGCGCAAGGCTTTCAGGGAACGGTGATTCCCTCAAGCGACAGGAGCGCGCGCTTTTTTTCGAGGCCGCCGGCGTAGCCGCGGAGCTGAAAATCGGAAGAAAGGACGCGGTGGCAGGGCACGATAATCGAGACGGGATTGCGCCCGACGGCCGCTCCTACGGCCCTCGGAGAGCCCTTTTGGGTGAGCGGGCTCTGCGCGGATCTGAGCGAAAGAGAGCGATAATCCGTCGTTTTTCCGTAGGGGATCGCGAGCAGAAGCTCCCAGATCCGTTTCTGATACGGCGTCCCCCGCAGGCGGAGCGGCGGTGTGAAGTCCGGCTCGCGGCCGGAAAAATAGACGTCGAGCCAGTCCGCCGTTTCACGAAAAACGGAGAGCTCTTTTTCCTCATGCTCCGGGGCAAGGACGGAGGCAAAGTACTTTTGCCCCTCAAACCAGAGGCCGATCAGCGCCTCGCCGTCCGAGCCCAGCAGGATCGGCCCCAGCGGCGAATCATAGCGGGCGGTGAAGTCCATGCTCCGTCTCCCTCACGACAGGCGGCAGAGCAGCCAGAGCAGCACGCAGACGAGCGCGGCGCCGGCGTGCATCGCGAGAAAGGCGATCTGCCACTTGCCGTTCTTGTCGAAGCCGTAGAAATCCTCCCAGCGCTTTTCCGGAGGGGCATAGACGACCTTGTAGAGGTAGACGAGGCCGTAGACCGCGACCGGAACGATGCCGAACAGCGAAAGCGGGAACGTCAGCGGATAGAAGCGCTCGAAAAAGCAGAACACCGCGATCGCGAGCAGCGGCAGCAGGAAATGGAAAAACAGATTGACCCCCGTGAGCTGGCTCTTGTAGCCCAGGGCAGGGCCGAGGAAAAAGAGCACCGTGAGCAGCGTGACCGTCACGGACGCGACGCTCACATAGCGGCAGAGCCACAGTGAGAACGGGACCGGACCGCGCAGCAGCGTGAGCGCGGTCGCAAGCGCGGTAAAGGCGGAAAAGAGATTCGACAGCAGCGTGAAGTAGCGCAGCGCGCCGAGGCCGACCTCCGCGCTCCAGCCCTCCTCGGTCTTGAAGCATCTGAGGTAAGTCAGCGCCGTGGCAATAAACAGAAGCAACTCCGTAATAACAAGCATGCCCTTGTCCTCCCGATCGAACCCATGTTTTTCGGAGCGGCCAGCTCCTGTTCCATTATATAGCAGACGCTTCCCGATGAAAAGAGGGAACGGCAAGAAAAGGGACTCCTGCCGTGCGTCTTATCCGGAGCCGCCGCGCGAGGGACGCGGGCGTTCCCGGCAGCGGACCCTTTTGAAGATCAGCAGCCATCCGGCGGCGCTCAGCGCGCTCCCCGCCGCCCAGTGGACAGCGGTCAGCGGATTTGTCGTCCCGTAGATCTCCAGCACGCCCTGCAGGATACTGCCGACGGTCAGCGCGGCCACGCCCGCGTGGACAAGGTCGGCAGTTCTGCCGGGAAAGGGCTTCCCGCGCTTCTGCAACAGGAAAAACGGGACGACGCCGAGCAGCAGCGGAAAAGCGAAGGCGTAGATCATAAAACCGGAATAGACCTCGTGGCTGAACAGCTCGTAGACCGCGCCGAAGACGGCGCAGCCCACCGTCGCCGTCAAATAGGCCCATATGACCGCAGGGTATCTTTTTTCTGAAGCCGGTTTATCCGACGTATACAATGTCGCTCACGCTCCTTTCCTTGATGCTTCTGCCTGATGTGGGATTGTTGACGACCCTGCCGTTGAACACCATCGTGGAGGAGCCGCCGCCGTCCAGATTGTAGGCCGTCCGCACGCCCTTGCTCTGCAGATAGACGGCCAGCTCGTACAGGCTCAGTCCCTCGCTTTCACTCGTCCGCCCGTCCGAGACGACGAACAGATAATGCAGCTCGTCGATCACGGCGATCGCGGTGCGCGGATTGCTGGCCTTCGCGCGGCCCACCTCGTCGTTGACCGAGACGGAGATCTCGCCGTTTTCGACCAGCGCGGGGCCGAAGCTGAGCACGTCCCGCGCGCCGCTCTCCAACAGCTCCTGCGCCGAGATCTCGGCTTCCCGGATGATCCCGAAGCTGCCGTCGGCGTAGATCACCAGATCCTCCGCGCCTTTCTTCGCCGCGCTCCGGTAGAGGACGCCGCCCCGGATCACGTAGCCGGATTGCTGCGCGCCGTAGAAATCGCCGTTGACGGCGAGGATGGCGTCCACGGCCTCGGC
>CAMVJF010000008.1 GCA_947167725.1 uncultured Clostridia bacterium
AAGCTGCCGCCCGCGACGATGATCGGCAGGCCGGAATCCGGCAGCGCGGCGATCCTGTCCTCCAAAGCCGTGAACACGTCGAGCTTGTCGCCGCCCTGCCAAAGCTTCTGATGCGTGAGCTCCTCGCCCTCCAGGCGGGAGCGGTACCAGCTCTCGAGATCGCCGCCGCGGAAGCATTGTCGGAAGAGGCCTTCCTTTTCCTCGAACACCCGCCTGCTTTCCGCTAGGATCTCGTCCTCTGCGCGACGCATGGCGAGCAGCTCCTCAAAGCGCAGGCCGAGCAGCTTTTCCAGGCTCAGCTCCTCGTCGATGGAATTCGTCCCGTAGAGCGCGCCGCCGTCCGTTCCCTGTACGCAGCGCACGGAGGCCGCCAGATACTGCCGAAGCGGGTGGCGCGCCAGATGGCTGAGGTTGTTGAGGCGCACGTTGGAGGTGATCTGGAATTCCAGCGTGACGCCGTAGCGGCACATGTCCTCGAGCAGCTTCCGCCCCTTGGCGCTGCGCAGATCGCAGGTATAGAGGCCGTGACCCAGACGCAGCGGCGGGAAGCTCTGTCCCTCCTGCAGCGATTCGGCCACGCAGCGGATGCTGTTGGCGACGTTGTCGCGCAGGCTGTCGTTCTCGCCCGCGTGGATGCGGATCACGAAGCCGGGGTTTTCCCCCGCGATCTTCACCAGCTCGCGGATGACGCCGCGCAGCTCGAGAACGTCGTTGATCTCCTCGCCGACGATATCGCTGCCCGCCACATAGGGATCCGCGGCGATGGCCCGGAGACAGCGGAGGTTCTCGGCCAGATAGTCGTCCGGCGTCACGCGGTCGCGCACGATGGTCAGCGGGACGCGACGGAAGCCGGCGAGGAAGCGAAGCAGCACGCCGGTCTCGCGCGTGACGGTCGGCATGATCTCGTGGATCTGACGCAGCCGGGAGGGGAACTCCTCCCGGTTGAGCAGCGAGGTGTCCGTGATCTCCGCGTATTCCACGCCGTGGCGCCGATATTCGCGCGCGATCCAAAGGAGAAGGTCCTGATAGAGCGTGTTGCCGCGGTAGCGGTCGTCCTCCCGGTCGCGAAGGATCCTCGCGGCGTAGGCGCGGATCTCGCGGTCGGGGATCCCCTCGATGTTGACGCCGCTGAAGGGATCGTCGGAGCGCTGCCCCTTCGTAAACACATAACGGTACAGATAGACCTTTTCCAGATCCGCAAACACGGCCTGGCCGTCCTTCGGGATCGTGAGAGAATTGCGGATCTTCTCGATATTATAGGCCGCGTCCGGGATGTTCCCGAGCAGGAGCTCGGCAAAATTGAGGAAGGTATAGTCGTCGATCCTGCGTTCGCGGTGCCGGCCCGTCAGCGGGATATCGCCAAGCGCCTTCTCCGTGACCCCGCGCCGTTCCTCCAGCGCCGCGATCTGCTGCGGCGTGCAGCGCAGGCGCAGCTTTTTGACGTAGTAATACGGATAGCGGATCTGGTGGACGAGGCCGAGGGCGATCAGCAGATCCGGCGGGAGATTGCCGTTCATGTGGGTGTGCAGGTCGGTGCGGAACTTGCACTCGTCGCGGATATAGGTCTTGACGATCGTCTTTTCCACACCGAGGCGATAGTCCGTCGTCTGGCTCATCAGCGTTTTGGAGATGGCCGGGATCGAGGCCTTCAGCTCAACGCGTCCGTCCGGGAAGATGTTGGCGATCTTGGTGTTGCCGAGACGCAGGATGAACATCTTTCTGTTGTCGCCGTCCACATAGCCGGGGACCTCGCCGCGGATGACCTTCGCCCCGCTCTCGTCGTCCGTCGTCTCAAGGCCGCAGAGTCTGGCCAGATTGCAGATCAGATTTCCGCTGCGGTGGTTCGGTGTGCGGATCACGTGATAGAGCCTGCCGCCGTCCATATACAGCTCGACGGCGATATCCTTCTCCCTGTCAAGATAGAACTTCTGGAAGTAGATCACGGGCCTCTCCCCTTTCCTGCGCGCGATGCGCGTGAAAGGGCTGAATCATTTCTCCCTCGTCTGCTCTCCCGTCGCTTCCGCCTGAAGGCTTCGCAAATAAAGAAAAAGTTCTGAAACCTTTCGATTTCAGAACTTTTCATGTCCTGGTGGAGATAAGCGGGATCGAACCGCTGACCTCTTGAATGCCATTCAAGCGCTCTCCCAGCTGAGCTATACCCCCATCTGCGAACACCCGTTTCTCACAGGCAAGGTGTATCATAGCAGACAGACGATGAAAAGTCAACCCTTTTTTCTTGTGAAAATGACGCTTTGTTTCCTGCGCGCGGAACGCGGATGAAGGCCTGTTCCTCCCCGCTCCACGCCCGGATCCCGCGTCTCCAGTATAAAAGAACTTCCGCGCCGAATCAAGCGCGTTTTTATATGGCAAGAGGAAACGAGACGCGCTCGTTTCCTCTTGCGGCTCACAGACGCCAGAAGCGGATGCCGGAGGCCTTGAGCTCCTCCATGCGATAGAGGCTCTTGACGTCGACGAAGACCTTCTCGTCGTCCGGAATGTCCTGGCGGAAGTACTGCTTGATCGAATAGATCGGCAGGTTGCGGAATTCCTTGTGGCCGACGGCGACGATGATGCAGTCGGCGTCGCGTACCTCATCGAAGGGGATCAGATCCACGCCGTACTCGCGGCGGGCAATCTCGGGGTCCGCCCAGGGGTCTGTCACCTGCGGCTCGATCTCATATTCCTTGAGACGCTTGATGATGTCGTACACCTTGCTGTTGCGGGTGTCGGGGCAGTTTTCCTTGAAGGTGATGCCGAAGATATAGACCTTCGCCGTCTTCGGCGCCTTGCCCGCCTCGATCATCTGCTTGATCGCAGCGTCGGCTACGAAGGCGCCCATGCTGTCATTGATCTTGCGGCCGTTGAGGATGATCTGGCTGTGGTAGCCGAGACGCTCCGCCATGTTGGTCAGATAGTACGGATCGACGCCGATGCAGTGTCCGCCCACAAGGCCAGGGCGGAAGCCCAGCGCGTTCCACTTGGTGTTCATGCCCGCGAGCACCTCGTCCGTATCGATGCCAACACGGTCGCAGATGATCGCGATCTCGTTCATAAAGGCGATGTTGATGTCGCGCTGGCTGTTCTCCACGACCTTGACCGCCTCGGCCGTCTTGATGTTGGACACCGGGAAGGTGCCCGCCTTGATGATGATGTCATAGACCTTCTTGATGATCGCGGCGGACTCCTCGTCCATGCCGGAGACGATCTTGCGGATGTTCGTCAGCGTGTGGACGCGGTCGCCCGGATTGATGCGCTCGGGCGAATAGCCGACCTTGAAGTCCACACCGCATTTCAGCGACGATTCCCGCTCGAGGATCGGAATGCAAATATCCTCCGTCACGCCGGGATAGACCGTCGACTCATAGACGACGATCGTGCCGGGACGCATATTGCGTCCGACGATGCGCGAGGCGTTCATCACCGGCTCAAGGTCGGGATTGTTGTCCTCCTTGACCGGCGTTGGGACCGCAACAATGATGAACCTTGCCTCGGCAAGGCGCGTCTCGTCGCTGGTGAAATCCACCGTGGTCTTGCTGATGACCTCATTGCCGACTTCGTTGGTCGGGTCGATCCCGCTCTTGTACTGCTGGATGCGGCGCTCGTTGTGGTTGAAGCCGATGACCTTGACGTGCTTGGCAAACTCGACCGCGATCGGCATGCCGACATAGCCGAGGCCGACCAGTGCCAGCTTCTCGCCGCCGTTGATCAGATCCGCGTACAGGTTTTCATAGGATACCTTGTCCATGTTTATTGTCTCCTTTGCTGCTGATGCAGTTTTTATCTGTTATGCCCGGCCGGCGCTTCCCCGAACTCTAGCCGTGAACGGGACGAGCTCGCTCGCTGCCTCCCGGCGTTGCTCAGTATTGTGCCGTCATTCCGAGGGCAGTGAAAAACGTCAGAAGAGCTCTGTGTATAGCCGGCGGCGATCCGAAAGCCTTGCTACCCAAATCCGGCAAGGTCGAGCGGGAACGCCGGCGCGGTATTCGCAGCGGTGCCGATGATCGGATTGAAGAACAGCCTCTTGCTTTTTCCTTTCCGGGGTGAAAATGCTTCTGCACCCCTACAGGTTCAGCGCTTTCCTTACGATTTCCTTCAGCAGGCCCTTGAGGTTGCACTCACCATATTTTCTTGCCGCCGCGGCATAGTCGCCGGAGAGGACGGTCTTCATCACCTGATGCCTGTAATCCGAAGCGGGCGCAGGCTTTTTCAGGGAGTTCTGTACGGTGTCTTCCCTCTTCACTTCCCGCAGTGTCAGACCGTCAAGCTGCGAAACGAGCTCCCGGCCCTTCTCTGTGTTCGCGATCAGCAGAGAAACGCCTTTCCCGTCCTGCAGTTCGGAATGGCTCTTTTCGAGCCCCCAGAAATCGCCGATCGTGAGATCCCCGGGGCGATCGTAATTGCAATAGGCGCACGAGCTGCAGGACAGTCTGTTGATCCTGTTATGGGAGAACAAATTGTTGAACGAGTTGAGCCACAGCTTCCTGCCGATCTTTTTCCCGCCGAACGTGGCCGAGACCGTATAGCCTTTATAGCCGTATTCCTTATCCCGGAAGGAGAAAGAACGCAGCTCTCCTCTGCTCCGCAGATAGTCGATGAAGCGCTCGAAAACCAGCGGGCTCGGGACGCCGTGGCAGACGATGTCACAGGTAATCAGCCCTTCGTTCTCTCCCACGGCATGCTTCAGTCCGTCTACCTGACAGGGTGTGCCGACAAAGAGGACTTCCCTGTTCTGCGCCAGGAGCTCGGCGATTTTCCCGAAGCATGCGCCCATCGAGCTCTGGACGTAAAAGGTCCCTCTCATCCGGTCTCTTTGCTCCTCGGTATAAGCGAAGCCATGCTCTACACGGAAGTCGTCGTTCATCACAGCGGCGCATACCACGCCGCCGCTGTGCAGGACATGATCCGAGATGGCCGTGAAGCAGCCGCCCGAAGAGCTTTTCGCGCGGATCTCATCCTTGTTTACCGCGGCGAAAAAGCTCTGTTCGGAGCGTCGACGCTCCTTCCCGTTCCGCACCTGACACACGCTCGCGCATATGCCGCAGTCCACACACTTCTCCGGGTCTCTGACCGGGACCGCAAAGCCTTCGGCGTCGGCGCGCATTTCGACGGCATGCCGCGGGCAGGCAAACGCGCAGGCGGAACAGCCTGTGCAGCGGCTGTCCTCGCAAAAATACTTCTCCGACTTTTCTTCTTTTTCCGCGGGACGATACGCGCCTTCAAAAACGGCCTGCCTGAGATAGTCGAAGGACGAATCGAGATACGGCGCCAGCTTCCGGTCGACCGCATCGTAATCGATCGCGGCGTCGATATCTGCCATCGTGGTGTTGATCCCCAGGATCCTGTCTTTCAGCCCCACGATGTCCAGAAGAGAAAGGATCCTTTCATCCTTGCCGTAGTCCCCCGTAAGCAAAACGCAGACTTTCTTATGATACATCAGGGCGAAGGCCAGGCAGTGGAACGACGCCGTTACCACGAGCTCGGCATCGGCGACCTCGTTGAGAAAGCGTTCCGGCGTCATGGCGGTGCAGACCCTGGTCTTCGGATCGAGGAAATCCGCCGGGGTCACGTGGCTGCTCAGAATATGCTTTTCAAGGCCGGCCATATCATAGCCGCTCATCAGAAAGTCTTCGACCTGTGTCGAGCGGTTCGTATAGAAGAAAACGTATTTTTTCTTATGATTCCAGGCGTCGTGCTTTCTCAGGCGGTCCCATTCGGCTCTCCCGGCGAGGAAAACCGGGTCGAGCACGAGCAGGGCTTTCCTGCCGGTCAGGGAACGGACCAGGTCGACGCCCTGGCTCTCTCTGACGGCGAGGCAGGAAAAATCAGACAGCAGCCGTTCGTAGCGCTCCTTGAATTCGTCCGGAATGTCGCAGATCCCGAAGCTGGAAGAATAGGATACTTTCTTTTTCGGGTCCTTGACGAAGTCGAGCAGGAAAGCCGTGTCGCCGCCGTTGTTTTCCGGATTCCAGACCTGGTCGCTCCCGACGATGAAGCGGTCATAGCTGCCGTTCAGCGAGGCCGCCTCCGCGGAGGAATGGTATTCTTTTTCCGTCTTTCGCAGATAGTGCGAGTAAAACCTGTCGAAGGATCTTCCCCGTTTCTCGATGAAGGGTGCGCCGAGGGCCACTTTGAGGGCGCGCAACAGCTTTCTGTTCTTCAGCGCGGACTTGAACTGGTACGCCATGTCATAGGCGTTCCTGCGGGACGCATTCACATAGTTGATATACTCGCAGTCCGCGCCGAGCTGTTCCACGGCGCACTGAAGCCCGTAGGCCTGCAGCGCCGCGCCGTAGTTATAAGCATTATGGAATGACAACAAAGCAGCTTTCATGTCAATCTCTTTCCAACGCTTCTTGATACATCCGTTCCAGAGCCTCCGCTATCTTCGACCAGTCGAAGATCCTGCAGTCTCTGATGCAAGCCGCGGAAACGGTCTGATAGTTCTGTGTGATCTTCAGGATCGCTTCGGCGATCGTCGACGGGTCATGCGGATCGACGCTGCAGCCGACCTCCCCTTCGGGGAAGATGCCGTCGAAGCCTTGATTTCTCGTGTAGATAACGGGAACGCCCTGCGTCATTGCCTCGGCGTAAACCCTTCCGAAGGATTCCGTGAAGGAAGGCATCACAAATATATCGCTGTTTCTGTAGAATTGCAGCAGCTTCTCCTTCGTTTGATATGGAACAAGCTCCACATCCCCGTTTTTCTGCAGATCGGCATACACCTCTTCGTCAAGGATCTGCCCGATCACGGTGAGTCTTGTCGAGACGCCCCGTTCCTTCAGCAGTCCCATCGCGGCAAGGATGCTTTTCATGTTTTTGTTCCGATCGATCTTCCCGACGCAGAGCAGTTCGATCGGTCCGGGCTTTCGTTCCTTCGCAGGGCCGACGTTGTTCAGCCAGAAGTCCTCCAGCCCGTTCGGGATAACATAGCATTTCCCGGCGATCTCATTCCGCTTTTCTTCGGAATACCCGAATACTCTTTTCAGAAACAGCGTTCTGTACGGCTCCGAGAGAAACAGCACGGCGTTCGCTTCGTCGGCGATCCTGCGTGCGATCGGGAAGAAGAACGGAAACCGGAGAAAGCCGTTCAGGTCCGTGTTTCTGACGCTGACGACATACGGGATGTGATACTCTCTCTTGATCCGGTTCACCACCCACCCGCCGTTGAGCATGGTATGGCTGTGGATGATATCGAAACGCCGGACGTCGATCCTGCTCAGCAGCGCTTTTTTGATCTTGCGCTGCTTATAGGCGTACAGATATCTGTCAAGGACACGAAAGCACTCCTCGTGCACGACCTTGTCGTCCATGATGGATGCGTATTTCGCGTCGATCTCGGCTCCCTTCGCCACCGCGTTGAACGCAAGCGTCTCATGCCCCAGCGATTCCAGCATGTTCATGGAATCGCGGAAGATCATCGCTCTGTGATAAAAGGTGCATAGATACAAGATTTTCATCGGCGCTCTCTTCTCATCCCCTACAAGCCGTCAGCCGCGCCGTGATGGCGCGAAGACGGGGGATCCTTCTTTCATCCTGTTCATATCCTGGGCGCTGTATAGCCGTTGTCCCTGTATTCCTTCGACGCAAGCCGGGCGATGCCCCTGACGGAGCCCAGCCCGTAAGAACAGTGAAAGATCGGGAACAACGCCAGCAGCATAAAAAACTCCTTCAGCGAGGAGGCCAGTCCGGCGGAAAACAGCGCGTCCAGGCCCAGATACAGCACACATTCGGCCAGCAGCAGCCACCAGGCGGCTTTCACAAATAATCCGCCGACGCCCAGCACAATGATCGAAAGGACGAACGCCATCGGGACATAATGGCGCAGCCCCATCGCGCCGGGACAGAGCTTCATCGTGATCACGTTCCACATGCCGTTTTTCCGGGCCATCTGCGAAATGCCCCGAACGGTATCCCGGCAGTAATAGGAAAAGCGGATGTCGTCTGACAGGTAGATCTTCCCGCCGTTTTTCCGGATGCGGTAGTTCAGCTCATTGTCCTGATTTCTGTCCAGACGCTCGTCATATCCGCCGCAGACCGAGAAAACCTCCCGCCGGAAAGCGCCGAAAGGAACGGTATCGACATAGCCGTTCTTCCCGCTCGTACGGAACTGCGAATTGCCGACGCCGAATTTCGACGACAGCATTTTGGCGATACAGCTTCCGACAAAGCCGTTCGCCTTTGTCTCCGCGATCCCGCCGACGTTTTCGGCGTCACCGTGGTCAAGATGATAGACGCATCTGGAGATGTAGTCCTCCCGATAATCGGCATGAGCGTCCAATCTGACCACATATTTCCCCTTCGAAGCCGCAATGCCGATATTCATGGCGTAGGGAACGGTCCTGTGCGGATTGCTCCTGATGATGATCAGGTCGGGGTATTCGTCCCGGTATTTCCGTAATCTGTCTGCCGTGTCATCCGTCGAACAGCCGTCGACAAAGATCCATTCCATCTGTGAGACGGGATAATCCTGGCGCAGAAGGGACTGCACGCATCGATCGATGTACCTGGATTCGTTGTATACAGGCATCACGACGGAAACGATTATGGAATCACTCATCTTTTGTAATCCTTCGCCCTTTATTCTTTTCCCAGGACCGCGAGCACCGTTCTGAACATCGTCCTCGCTTCCCTCAGAATACTGAAGCTCCTGATGCTTTGAAGGTTGTATTCCATCTTCCTCGGGAGCACCTTCTCCAGATATGCCTTGTCGGGATCCTCCGCGCCTTCCAGAAGCGCCGCTTCGTCCTTGTAGAGAATACTCGCCTCGGAGGTGATCCCCGCCGGCATCAGGAGCGTCGCGTAGTATTCGGGTCTGTACGCCTCGACATATTTCACGGCCTCGGGCCTGGTGCCGACAAAGCTCATGTCGCCGCTGAGCACGTCAAAGAGCTGGGGAAGCTCGTCGAGGCGGCAGCCTCGCAGCTTTTTCCCGATCTTCGTGATACGGCTGTCGTTCCCGACCGTCACGGCCGCGCCGAGCTTCTCCGCATTCGATACCATCGTCCGGAACTTGTGGATGCGGAAATGCCGTCCGTAGCTTGTCACCCTCTCCTGTCTGTAAAAGACCGGCCCCTCGGAATCGCTCTTGATCAGCACGGCGATCACCGCCATGGGAATGGCAAGGAGCACCAGAAGAAGCAGCGCCATGATCAGATCGAACAGCCTTTTGAGAACAAGCTGCGCGCGTTTTCTGTTGAGGCTCTCCCAATAGGGTCGCAGCTCCGGGATCCGCATGAAGCCCGGCAGATCATCCCATTTTTTCAGCACGATGCATGAATCCTCTCGATAAACTGCACTCCGGCGACGCCCCCCAGTCGTGGGGAAAAGCGCGCGTGCCGTCGTGCGATTCCTGTATTGCCGCAGAGCCCGCCGGAGGCTCAGAGATAGCCCTTCACGGATTCCCGCAGCATCCGGCAGACATAGTCCGCATCCTCGTCGGACAAGCGCGTGTGGAGCGGGAGCGTGATCAGGTTGCGATAATAATCATACGCATTCGGATAATCCGAGCAGTCCGCGCCGTAGGCGGTCATCATCGGGAGCGGCTTGTAATGGACGTTGGTCGCCACGCCGCGTTCCGCCATCTTTTCAATGATCTCGCTGCGCTGCTGCGCATCGATCCCCGGGACGCGGATCAGGTAGAGATGATTGGAGCTGTCCATGACGGAGCTGTGGTGATTCAGGCGGCTGAGGCCCAGTTCATCGCAGGTCTCGTCGTACTTCGCCATGATCTGCACTCTTCTCTCGAGCAGACCGGGATAGCGGTCGAGCTGGCGAAGGCCGATCGCCGCCATGATATCCGTCATGTTGCATTTATACCACGGACCGATGATGTCGTACTCCCAGGCGCCGAGCTTTGTCTTTGCCAGGGCGTCTTTGTTCTGTCCGTGAAGGGAAAGGAGCTGGAACATCTTGTAGATCTCGGCGTTATCGATCCCGGGCAGCTCTCTCCACGCGCTCGCGCCGCCTTCGGCGGTCGTGAAGTTCTTCACGGCATGGAAGCTGAAATCCGAAAAGTCCGCGATCGCGCCGCAGTATCTGCGCTCTCCGCCGATCACACGGCTCGCGCCCAGGCTGTGGGCGCAGTCAGCGACGACGGCAACGCGGCCGATCGCGTGCTGGATCCGGGAAGAGAGGTCCCCCAGCGGCGTGCCGTCGGACCGCAGCGGTGAAAAGAGGTCTCTTTTCCGCTCGACGATCTCGAAGATCCGCTCATAATCGCAGACGATACCGCCCAGGTCGACCGGGACGACCGCCTTGGTTTTCGGCGTGATGGCACGCTCCATGGCCTCATAGTCCATCTCGGGCATGTGGCTGACCGGATCGCCGTCCTTTTGGATATCGACGAACTTCACCGTCGCGCCGCAATGGATCGCGGCCGACGCGGATGCCGTATAGGTATAGGCGGGGACGATCACCTCGTCGCCGGGGCCGACGCCGAGGATCCGCAGATTCAATTCCTCCGCGGCCGTCGCGCTGTTCAGGCAGGCGATCCTGTTGCCGTATCTCCCGACGGAGTCGGCCGAACTGCAGTCGATATCCGTCCGCCCCGTCTCGATATAGGCGGCCAAACGACGCTCGAGCAGCTTCGTCCGGGGACCGGTGGTGATCCAGCCGGAACGAAGCGCCTCCACGACCTCCGCGATCTCGAGATCGCCGATGTCGGGCGGACTGAATGGTATCGTACGTTTTTCCATGCTTTCGTTCATCGTGAGGCGCTCCCCCATTTCATCGGATTTGCCGTGTATGCTGCGTCTGTCCCGTCCTCCGATCGCCGCGGTTCTTTCCGTTGTCCCGCCCCGGCAAAACGGACGTTCCTTCCCCATAATAATTCATATTATTCTAGCATATCAGGGGGAAAAATGCAATCATCAAATGCTTTCACGCGCCCCGGGCGGCAAGCGGGAGAAGGGGCGCGAAATAAAAACGCGCCGCGGACTTTTTCCGTCTGCGGCGTGAAGAAGACAGGTTATCGGGCTGTTTCAAAGCGTCGTCATTTCTTTTTGAAGACGACGAGCTTGCTGATCACATAGTTGAGGATCACGACGATGATGTTGGAGAGGAGCTTCCAAACGCCAGCGTTCCGTGAGAGGACGTCTACGGCGAGAACCATGATGCCGACGTCCAGAACGCCCGTCGCCAGTCTCGCCGCCGTAAAGGACGCGGCCTCGCGCAGAAGGGTCTTCCTCTCGAAGGAGCGGCTCCCGAAGACCCAGAGCTTGTTCGTGATGAAGGCGAAGGCGACCGAGAGGATCCAGGCGATGACCGTCGAAGGGACGTTCGGCACGCCGAGGACCGCATAGCACAGATAATAGACGAGCCAGTTGATCAGCGTCGTGCCGGCGCCGAAGACGACATACAGGATCAGGCCCTTGTATCGTATGATCAGACTCTTGATCTTTCCCATCATGGCTGTTTCTTCGCTCCCAGCGCATCCACGGCGTTTGGAATCCGTAACTCTTTCCCGAAGCGGAGGCAGGCGAAGCGGCTTCGCTCCGGGAAAGGAAGAAGGACGCAGCGGATATGCCGTTTCCGCGGCTCTTTCGCAAACCGCGGAAACGGAACGGAGCTGCGTTCTTCTGACGTGGTGCGGGTAACAGGACTTGAACCTGCACGGTCTCCCACAGGAACCTAAATCCTGCGTGTCTGCCAATTCCACCATACCCGCAAAAAAGAAGAACCTACTGCTCATGCAATAGGTTCTTTGGAGCGGCCTACGAGGCTCGAACTCGCTACCTCCACCTTGGCAAGGTGGCGCTCTACCGGATGAGCTAAGGCCGCATCGGCAACGGATACATATTATCACAGATTGCCGTATTGTCAAGGGTTTTTTCTGCTCGAACGCAGGGATCAGGCCTTATCCTCTTCCGGCGCGGGCGATTCCTCCGGCTCCGGGTCGGGCTCGGGACTCTGCTCGGGCTCCGGCGTCGGCTCGTCCGGCTGTCCCGAAGGCTCCGCGCTCGGCTCCGCCCTGGGCGTGTCCTTCTGCTCTCCCGCCGGGTTCTGGACCGCGGCCGGCGCCTCGGGCTTATCCTCCGCGACGAGCTGCGCATAGCTCAGTCCGCCGCTGCAGGCGGGGTAGTTCGAGATGCTCCAGCGATAGTCGTTCCACATCTGCTCGTCATTTTTCAGGAAGCCGTCGCCGAGCTTCCCGCCGCAGCAGGCGCTGACATCCACATGGTAATAGTCGCCCGCGAGGCGGACGATATTCCAGCAATGGTCCTTGCCGCCGATCTGTCCGTAGACGATGCGGCAGTCGAGGTCCAGCTGATGGCACATCTCGACATATGCGAGCGCAAGGCCCTCGCTGTTCGTCTCGCCGTTGATGAGCGCGTCGTAGCAGCTCCCCTTCGCATGCTCGTTCCAGATGCAGTTCTGGCTCAGAAAGCTGTAGGCGGCAAGCGCCCGGTGCGGCTCGTCGAGCCCGTAGGCGTCGAGATTGCTCATCACATCCAGATTGACGAGCTGCGATTTGCAACGGATCAGCTCGTCGTCCGCCATGCCGTATGCAAAGCTGATATCGTATAGGCGCTGTCTGGCCGAGCCGCTGTACATGTGGACCGTGATCTGCGGCTCGCGCACGCAGATCGTCGGATGGCTGCGGTAGATCTCTAACGCAAGGCTTTTGATCTTCTCAGCGCTGTATGAGCTTGCGCGGATGAGGATCGTCAGTCGGGTACGGTTCTCGCTCATTGCCGTGGAGAGATAGTCCTCCACGCCAACGGCGTACGGAAGCTGAATGATGCTGGAAAGCTCGGCGGCATAGCTGGTATAATCGATATTGACCGTGCTCTCGTAGTAGTTGACGATCTTCTCCATCTCGTAGGAGAGATCGCGTACACAGTAAGCGCACAAAGAATCCTGTGTGCGGACCTGCCAGCAGGCGCTCTCCATGTCCTCCTGGGCATTGCCGTCATAGTTGGGATCAAAGGCGATGCTGCCGCCCGTCGAGCCGGCATAGACCATGTCGATCAGCGCTCTCTTCAGCTCCGCCATGTTGCGGACGGTCACGCGTTCTCCCCCGTCGCCCTCGTTCTGCACGGGAGGAACATACTCCGTGACGGAGACGTACTCCTTCTCAAAGGGGCTCGTGCAGCCGCAGAGCAGCGGCAGCAGGAGCAGCAGGCCCAGGAAAAGCAGAAGCTGTTTTTTCATCAGCGCACCTCAGAGATGTTCTCAAATCCGTTGCCGAAAACGTCCTTCGCGTCCGTGACGATGAAGAACGAGCGCATATCGATGCTGCGCACAAGGTTGCGCACTTCGGAAATCTGGTGGCGCTTGATCACACACATCAGGACCTTTTCCTCCCGCCCGGAATACGCGCCCTGTCCGTTGAGGATCGTGACGCCGCGGTGGAGCCGGCCGGAAATGATCTCGTGGACGATCTCGTCGCTGTGCTCGCTGATGATGTAGCAGACGCTGGAGTTGTCGATGCCGTAAAGCACCAGGTCGATGATCTTGCTGACGACGAACATCGCGACGAGCGAGTACATCGCGCTCTCATACCGTTTCAGAACAAAGGCGTAGGCCACGACGATCACAACGTCCATCAGCAGGATGATCGTGCCGAAATTGATATGGGAATGGCGGCGGCGCAGGAACTTGGCGACGATGTCAACACCGCCCGTGGTCGCGCCGACATAATAGATCATGCCGAGGCCCGCGCCCTTGATCACGCCGCCAATGATGCAGGCAAGCATCGGATCGTCGGTCGCGACGATGCCCGCGAGGGAGAGCAGGTCCACAAATACGGACGAGAGCGCGACGCCCACGAGCGAGCTAATCAGAAAATCGAGGCCGAAATGCTTCCACGCGACGGCAAAGAGCGGGATGTTCATCGCAACCGTCAGCATGCCGACAGGCAGATTCGTAAAGACGTTGATGATCATCGCGATACCGACGACGCCGCCCGAAACGATGGCGTTGGGGTACATGAAAAACTGGAAGCCGATCGCGTAGATCATGGCGCCAACGACGATCGTGAGGTATTTTCCGAGAAGGCGAAGGGCTCTTTTTTTCTCGAGCTTATGTTTGATCGAATCCATTTTATTCGTCTATCAGGGAGAGCTGCCGCTCTTCCCTGTCCTCCGGTTTGAGTAAGGCTCCCGCGGCGGGAAGCGAACGGACGCGGTATCTTGAGATATTTTTGACCGAGCAGTCTCCGAGTGGGACTGCTCGGACGACGCGGCGTCCCTTCTTGAGCGACATGACGCCCACGCCCTGGGTGCTGCGCGTGGTTTTGGGCAGGATCTGCGCGGTATTGAAAATCAGCGCGCGATCGTCGCTCGCAAACACGGCGACGTCCGTCTCTTCGGCAATGAGCATGACCGCAACGGCCGGACTCTTGTCGGAATAGGCGTTGATCAGCTTGCGCCGGTTGGTCTTGGTCTCATAGGCGCTGAGCTCGATGCGCGCGGCCTTGCCGTTCTCGAAGACGATCAGAAGGTGCTTGCTGTAATCGCCGGGGTCGATCATGGCGATCACGCTCTCGCCCTCGTCCATCTGCAGCTTCGCGGGCAGATAGGCGCCGAGCACGGAGGCCTTGGCGTCCTCAAAATCGGCTACTCTCGCCTTGTACATCTGCTGTCGGTCGGTCAGGAAGAGCACCTCGCGGCTGTTGGAGGATTCGAAGCTGACGGCCAGGCGGTCGCCCTCCTTGAATTTCTGTTCGCCGCTCATGCGCAGGGACTGGGCCGTGATCTTCTTGAAATAGCCCTCGCGCGAGAGGAAGAGCGTGACGGGATAGTCCTCGACCTCCTCGGTCGGCTCGAATGCCTCGATCTCGTCCGAATAGACGATGACGGAACGGCGGGGCGTGACGTATTTTTTGTTGATCTGTTTGAGCTCGTCGATGATGATCGACTTGATACGGCGCCGGCTGTTGAGCGTTTCGGTGAGCTCTTCGATCTCGTTTTCGAGGCTGTCGGTCTCCTCGGTGCGCTTGAGGATATACTCGCGGTTGATGTTGCGCAGCTTGATCTCCGCGACATACTCCGCCTGGAGCCGGTCGATACCGAAGCCCATCATCAGATTGGGCACGACCTCGCTCTCGAGTTCCGTGCCGCGGATGATCTCGATGGCTCTGTCGATGTCAAGCAGGATCTTTTCCAGGCCCTTGAGCAGATGCAGCTTGTCCTTCTTTTTCGAGAGCTCGAAGAAAACGCGTCGGCGGATGCACTCTGCGCGCCAGGCGCACCACTCGTCGAGAATCTCGCGCACGCCCATCACGCGCGGATTGCCGGCGACGAGGATATTGAAATTGCAGGGAAAGGCATCCTGCAGCGTGGTCATGCGGAAGAGCTTCTGCATGAGCTTGTCCGGGTCGGCGCCGCGCTTGAGGTCGATGGCGAGCTTGAGGCCGCTGAGATCGGTCTCGTCGCGCATGTCGCTGATCTCCCGGACCTTGCCGGATTTGATCAGCTCCGCTACCTTGTCGATGACGGCTTCGGAGGTCGTGGTATAGGGGATCTCATAGATCTCGATGATGTTTTCCTTCGGCAGGAAACGCCAGCGCGCCCGCACGCGGAAGCTGCCGCGGCCGGTATTGTAGATGCTCTCCATCTCGCTGCGGTCGAAGACGATCTCGCCGCCGGTCGGAAAGTCGGGAGCCGGAAGCGTCAGGAACAGATCGTGGCCCGGGTCGCGCAGGTAGTTGATGGTCGTCTCGCAGACTTCATTGAGGTTGAAGCCGCAGATCATGCTTGCCATGCCGACGGCGATGCCGTTGTTGGCGGAGACGAGCACATTGGGAAAGGCGGTGGGCAGGAGCGTCGGCTCCTTCATGCGGCCGTCGTAGTTGTCGACCATGTCGACGGTGTCCTTGTCGATGTCGCGGAACAGCTCGGCGCAGATCGGCGAAAGCCTGGCCTCGGTATAGCGCGAGGCCGCGCAGGACATATCGCGGGAAAAGACCTTGCCGAAGTTGCCCTTGGAATCGACGAAGGGCGTGAGCAGGGCCTCGTAGCCCGCCGAAAGACGCACCATTGTCTCGTAGATCGCCGCGTCGCCGTGGGGGTTGAGGGCCATCGTCTGGCCGACGATGTTCGCGCTCTTGGTACGCGAGCCGCCCAGAAGCCCCATCTTGTACATCGTGTAGAGCAGCTTGCGGTGCGAGGGCTTGAAGCCGTCGATCTCCGGGATCGCGCGCGAGACGATGACGCTCATCGCATAGGGCATATAGTTCGTCTCCAGCGTCTCGGTGATGGGCTGCTCGACGACCGCCGCCTTCAGACCGACGACGTTGGGATCGCTATGCTTTTTGCTTTCTTCTTTTTTTCTTGCCATGTTATTTCCCGCTCTTCTTCTGTTTTTTTCCGGTCGTCAGGCTGCGCCGGCAGCGCGGGCAGCTGGCAGCGGAAAGGGCGCCGAGAAAAATGATCTTGCCGCAGTGGGGGCAGCGGCATTCGCGCACGATGATCCACACCATGGCGGCAAACAGCGCGACCGTCGTCACGGTGAAAAAGAGCTTGAGCGTGAGATAGCTCATCGGTGTGAAAACGCTGCCGACGCAGGCGAGGAGCGCGCCGATCATCACCGTGCGAAGTCTCAGACGCGCCGCAACAAAGCTGTTCGAGCCGAGATCGCCCATTTTTCTCCCCCTTCCTTACGAAATATCCGCCATGTCAAGATAGCGGTAGCCGACCTCGGCGATGTGGTCCTTTCTGCCGGTGAGATTGTCGCCGAGCAGCAGGTCGAACACCTGCGCCATCTTCTCGGTGTCCTCGGGCACGACCTTGATCAGACGCCGCGTCTCGGGGTTCATCGTCGTCATCCACATCATCTCCGGGTCGTTCTCGCCGAGGCCCTTGCTGCGGTTGATGCTCGCCTTCGCGCCGCCCAGGGAATCGAGGATCTCGGCCTTCTCACGGTCGGAGTAAGCAAAATAGGTCTTGCCCTTTGACTCGATCTCATAGAGCGGAGACTCCGCGATATACACATAGCCTTCGCGGATCAGCGTAGGAACGAGACGGTAGAGCATCGTCAGGATCAGCGTGCGGATCTGGAAGCCGTCGACGTCGGCATCGGTACAGATGATGATCTTGTTCCAGCGAAGGTTCTCGAGATCGAAGCTCGAGAGATCCTTGGTGTGCTTGTCCTTGACCTCGACGCCGCAGCCGAGCACCTTGATGAGATCGGTGATGATATCGCTTTTGAAGATACGCACATAGTCGGCCTTGAGGCAGTTGAGGATCTTGCCGCGGACGGGCATGATGCCCTGGAATTCCGCGTCTCGCGACTGCTTGCAGGCGCCGAGAGCGGAATCGCCCTCGACGATGTAGATCTCGCGCCGCCCGGCGTCGCGGCTGCGGCAGTCGACGAACTTCTGGACGCGGTTGGCGATGTCGATGCTGCCGGAGAGCTTTTTCTTCATGCCCTGGCGCGCCTTCTCCGCCGTCTCGCGGCTGCGCTTGTTGATCAGCACCTGCTCGGCGATGCGGTCGGCCTCGGGCTTGTTTTCAATGAAATAGACCTCGAGCTGCTGCTTGAAGAACTCGGTCATCGCGCTCTGGATAAAGCGGTTGTTGATGGCCTTCTTCGTCTGGTTCTCATAGGAGGTCTGGGTCGAGAAGCAGTTCGTCACAAGGATGAGACAGTCCTGCACGTCCTGAAATTTGATCGCGCTCTCGTTCTTCTGATACTTCCCGAGCTTCTTGATGTAGGCGTCGACGGCGTAGACGAAGGCGCTGCGCGCCGCCTTGTCCGGGGCGCCGCCGTTCTCCAGCCAGGAGGAATTGTGATAGTACTCGATCGCGTTGACCTTGTTGGAAAAGCAGAAGGCCGCCGACAGCTTGACCTTATACTCCGGCTTGTCCTCGCGGTCGCGGCCGCGGCGCTCGGCGGAGATGAAGACCGGCGCGGTCAGCGCGCCCTCGCCGGCGATCTCGCGGACGTAGTCGGCGATCCCGTTTTCATAGCGGAATTCCTTTGTCTCGAATCTGCCGCCGCGCTGGACGCGCAGACGGAAGGTCACGCCCGCGTTGACGACGGCCTGCTTGTGCAGGACGTCCTCGAAGTACTCCGTGGGGATGTCGATGTCGGTAAAGACCTCCAGATCCGGCCGCCAGCGGATCAGCGTGCCGGTCTTTTTCCGGTCGCTGGGCTCGACGGAAAGCTCCTCGCCCTTCTTGCCGCAGACTTTGCCCTTCTTAAAGTGGAGCTGGTACCTGTTCCCGTCGCGCCAGACCGTGACGTCCATGTACTCCGAAGAGTACTGCGTCGCACAGGAGCCGAGGCCGTTAAGTCCGAGGGAATACTCGTAGTCTCCCCCGTCGGTGTTTTTGTATTTTCCTCCCGCGTATAGCTCGCAGAAAACGAGCTCCCAGTTGAAGCGCTTCTCGACCGGGTTCCAGTCGACCGGGCAGCCGCGGCCGAAGTCCTCGACTTCGATGGATCTGTCCTCGTAAGTCGTGAGGATGATCGTGTCGCCGTGGCCCTCGCGCGCTTCGTCGATGGAGTTTGAGAGGATCTCGAATACCGCATGCTCGCAGCCGTCCAGCCCGTCAGAGCCGAAAATGACGCCCGGACGCTTCCGGACGCGATCGGCGCCCTTGAGCTGGGAAATGCTCTCGTTACCGTATGCCGCCCTCGTGTTGCTCATAAATGCCTTTGCCTTTCCATACAATATCTTGTGGGAGTCGGGCTCCTATTATCATTCAAATCTATTTATTTAGTATATCAAATCTTTTACCGCTTTTCAAGTCTTTTGCCCGCCGCCGCAGGAGCATGAAAATAGCGGGCCGAAGCCGGCCCGCGAAGAAAAAACAGGCGGGTCAAATCTGCTTGGCCCGCCCGGCGGGAGACGCGCTCCCACTTGACAATTCTCCGCTTTCGATGTATCCCTATACCTGTAGGCACGGGCATCGTTTTCTGGCGAAGCTCTCTTTCTCTCGCTCCGCCGCGGTCCTTGTCCGATGAATAGTGTGCCCGCATTTCGTCCGCGTACGCGCGCCAATTCCTGCCTGTGAAAGGAAAAAACCATGGAATCCGTTTCTTTGATCATCGTCATCGCCGCGATCGTGCTCGGCGTGATCCTTTTCTTCAAGCTGCTATCCAAACCGATCCGTCTCGTGCTCAAGCTCGCGCTCAACACCGTGATCGGCTTTGTGATCCTGTGGATCATCAATTTCTTCGGCGGCGAGGTCGGCATTGAGCTCTCGCTCACGCTCATCAACGCGCTCGTCGTCGGCTTTCTGGGAATCCCCGGCGTGCTGCTGCTCCTGGCGCTGCACTTTCTTCTTTGATTCGAATACAACGGCAAACGGCCCGGTCGTCGACCGGGTCGTTTCTCTTATCCGAAGATCTCTCTGAGCAGCGCGGGCAGCTCGGAAAGCGAATAGATGATATAGTCCGGACGAACGTCTTCGCCCGGCGGTCTGCACAAGGGATTGAACCAGCATGTGCGGACGCCGGCATTGACGCCGCCCAGGATATCCGAGCTCAGGCTGTCGCCGACGATCAGAGCGTCCTCTCGCCGGAAGCCGGGGATCGCGGCGAAGCAGGCATCGAAAAACGCGCGCGACGGCTTGTCGGCGCCGATCAGCTCGGAGATGAAGATGCCCTTGAAATACCCGGAAATATTCGCGCTCGCGAGGCGGCCGCGCTGTG
>CAMVJF010000009.1 GCA_947167725.1 uncultured Clostridia bacterium
GTGCGCGTGGTCAAAATGGGAGAGTTCTCCACTGAGCTCTGCGGCGGCACTCATCTGAACAGCACGGCAAAGGTCGGCCTGTTCCACATCGTGTCCGAGGGATCGGTCGCGTCCGGAGTCCGCAGGATTGAGGCATATACCGGCAAAAAGGCACTTGAACTGATGCGGGCCCGCTTTGACTCACTCGATGCTGTCGCCGCTCTGTTCAAGGCCCCTGTCGACGCAGCGGCCGAAAAAGTGAAACAGCAGGCTGAGGAACTCAGGGAAGCCAAACGGCTGATCGAGCAGTTTAAGGCCAAAGAATCTGCCGGCGGCGCGGACAGTCTGCTCTCCGGCGCAAAAGAGATCGGCGGCGTGCATGTCGTGACCGTGAAGAAGAAAGACGCGGATGCGAACTCGCTGCGTCAGCTCGGCGATGTGCTTCGCGACAAGGACGGCTCGGTCGTCGCGGTGATCGCTTCGCTCAACGGAGAGAAGATCACACTCCAGTGCGTATGCGGAAAGGACGCCATCGACAAGGGCGTTTGCGCCTGCGACATCATCCGCGCTGTTGCTCCGATCATCAACGGCAAGGGCGGCGGTAAAAAAGACTCCGCCATGGGCGGCGGAACGAATCCCGACAAGCTTGACGATGCGCTCGCCGCTGTGGAAAAAATCGTTTCTGAAATCGTCTGAAAGGAGAATAATAACATGCTGAATGATTGCCTGTTCTGCGCCATTCTCGGAGGGGAGATCCCTTGCAGCAAGGTATATGAGGACGACTACGTGCTGGCTTTCCGCGATATCAACCCGCAGGCACCTGTCCATGTTCTCGTCGTGCCGAAAGAGCATATCGCATGCGCGCTCGATATCGGGGAAGAAAACTCATTCTTTGTCTCAAAGTGCTTTGAGGCGATTGCCAAGATCGCCAAGGCCGAGGGACTTGAAAATGGGTTCCGCGTTGTCAATAACTGCGGCATAGACGGAGGGCAGAGCGTGATGCACCTGCACTTCCACTTGATCGGCGGAGAAAAGTTCGCAGAGAAAATCATCTGATTATTTTTACCAAAAGACCCGCATGAGCATCGTGCGGGTCTTTCGGCGCGGGGAGTAACGCATGAGAAAACTTGCGATCGCGTCATTTGCTTTTTCGGCAGCCGTATTTGCCGCCAATTTCATCTTCGGACGCGTCGCCGCGTTATATGCCGCGCTGTTTTGCGCCGTGGTCGGCGCTCTGCTGCTTTCTCTGCGGCTCAAGAGTATCCGAGCTTTGATAATCGCCGCGTTTGCGGCGTCCTTCGGCCTTCTCGTTTTCTGCGCACACTATGATCTTTCGGTCGAAAGGGCACATAGTCTCTCCAGGGTAACGAAGGAGCTTTCGTTTGAATTGCTTGAGAATCCCAAGAGTTACGAGAATTATTCGTGTGTGGAAGCGAGGATCACAACGAAAGGAAGCTCTCATTTGCGCTGCCTGTTGTATGATTCCGATGGCGGGATCAACAAACTCAAGGCAGGAGACAGGATCACGGCAACGGTCAGTCTGTCCGCTGCCGATATCAGATACGGCCAAAAAACGAGCCGATATACATCGAAAGACATCTATCTAACGGGAACGCTGAAACAAGGCTTTGCATATATCAGTCATGTTATCTCGCCGCGTTCTGCCGCGGGCCTGGTCACACGAGCGATCGAAATTCGGATCGGTCAGCTTTTTCCCGCGGATACGGCACCATTTTTCAGAGCTTTGAGTCTGGGAGATAAGAGTGATCTTTATGATCGTGACGCGCTGTATGTCTCACTCAGCAGAGCCGGACTGATGCACATTGTTGCAGTGTCGGGCATGCACGTCAGCTATTTGCTCGGCTTTCTGCGTCTCGTTTTTGGAAAGGGGAGACGAAGCGCTCTCTTCTGCATCCTGATGATCTGGGCATTTGTCGCCGTCACCGGCTTGTCGCCTTCCGCTGTTCGCGCAGCTTTTATGCAGACGATCCTCTTGCTCGCTCCGTTGTTTGGAAGAGAGGACGATCCGCTGACATCTCTCGGTGCAGCGCTTGCATTTCTTCTCCTGCATAATCCTTTCGCGGCGGAAAGTGTCAGTCTCCAGCTCTCATTCGCCGCGATGCTGGGCGTCGTTACGGTCGGCGAGAGCCTTGCCGATACGATCTATGAACGGATGGGCGAGGAGAATCCATCGCGTATCCTTCGCTATCCGGTAAGCGTGCTATGCAGCTCGATCGGCGTAATGGTTTTTACGATCCCGATCTCCGCGTTTCATTTCGGGTATGTGACACTGCTGTCGCCGGTGAGCAATCTCCTCTGTCTGTGGGCGGTGCCGATCTGCTTCCTCGGCGCTTTTATCGTTTGTATTCTCGGATTCATTCCTGCGGTCGGAACGATTGCGGCCTCGATGCTTTCTGTCCTCGCACGTTATATCTTCTGGATCGGAGAGAAGATTTCATCACTTGTTTTTTCGGTTGTCTATCTATCCCACAGTCTCCTTACGATCTGGATCGTGCTGTTTTATGTGTCACTTTCGCTGGTTTTCCTGCTTAAGCTGAAAATACGATGGAAGATCATAATTCCGACTGCAACGGCGATCGTCTCGCTGCTGATTTCTCATTTCGGATTGATTTGGTATTATTCAGCCGCTGAAGGAACTGTCACGGCCGTCGATGTAGGACAAGGTCAGTGCATCACCGCGTTTACGCGCGACGGGACTGTTATGGTCGACTGCGGCAGCATCAGTTACGGAGAGTACAACGCAGGAGACGAGGCGGCCGCCTATCTCATAAGCTGCGGCAGAAAAAGGATCGATACGCTCATATTGACCCATCTTCACAGCGATCACGTCAACGGCTTTGAGCGGCTCTTTAATTTGATGGAGATCGGGAAGCTCGTCATCCCGGAAAACGCGTCGTATGACAATGAGGTACTTGAAGAAATTGTTCTCTGTGCAGTCCGTCACGGGATCCGCATCGAAGGCGTATCGGGAAACAGTTTTCAGCGCGCGGGCGACGTCGGGATACTTCTGCTTGATCCGAACAGCAAAGGCGACGGGAATGAATACTGCATGCCGGTCGTTTTGACCGTTGGGAAGGAACGTGTCATCATCACCGGTGACGCGCCTGCGTCTACGGAGAAAATGCTGGTAAATACCTGCGAGCTCTCCGAGGTCGACATCCTGGTCGTAGGGCATCACGGCTCGAAAAGCGCGAGCTGCAGAGAATTTCTCGGTGCGATCGGCGGCAGACGAGCGATCATCAGCGTCGGAAAAAACAGCTTCGGTCATCCGGCAACGGAAACACTTGAACGCCTTGCGTCATTCGGTTATACTGTATTCAGAACGGATACAGACGGAAATGTGGAGATTCGCATCCATGGCTAAGGGCAAAGAAGAATCCAAATTGAATTTTAAGCTCGAGCTCCAGAAGCTGATAAACGAAGGGCCGCGGAGATTATATCTCCTCTGGGGCAAGGAGGATTATCTCCGGGAGCAATATCTGATCAGGCTCAAGGCACAGGTGATACCGGAGGGGGAGAGCGGCTTCAATTACCGGCGCTTCGATGGGCCGGAGATTTCCGCTGCCGCGCTGCGCGAGGCAATCGACGCCATGCCGTTTCTCTCAGACAGGACTTTTCTCGAACTGCGGGATCCTGACTTGAACAGGCTGAAGGAAGCGCAGGAGATCATGCCTCTGCTGGAGGACATACCTGATTACTGCACGATCTGTATCGTACTGAACGCAGAGTATGAGCCGGACGGCAGGCTTAAGCTTATCAAGACCATTCGTGAGAAAGGCTGTGATCTGAAGTTCAGTCAGCAGGGACAGGGTGCGCTAATCGACTGGATCTCGCGCCGTTTTGCTGCCCACGGTAAGCGGATCGAATTTGAGGCGGCGCAGCGCCTGATTTTTATCAGTGGAGATCTCATGAATCGGCTGATCCCCGAGATCGAGAAGATCGCGGCGTATACGGCCGGGGATAAGGTAAGCGTCTCTGAGGTCGAAGCGGTGGCCCACCATATCCCGGAAGCGCAGATCTTCACGCTGACGGATTATCTGGCGGAGAGACGATATAACGCTGCGATGAACACGCTTGCCGAACTCCTCGCGGAAAACGAATATGAGCCGATCTTCCTACTTGCGGTGCTTGGAAACCAGATGCGGCGTCTATATGCTGCGCGGCTTGCCATTGAAAAAGAACTTGGCACTAAATTTGTGATGGATGCCTGCGGCGTCAAGTTTGATTTTCTTGCCAGAAAGCTGCTGAATGCGGCGAGAGGCTTTTCGCTCGATCAACTCAGAGCCGCGGTCGAGCTATGCGCCGAAACCGATCTGAAAATGAAGAGCGGCGGGGGAGACGGCAGAGAGTATGTCAAAAACGCCGTGCTGGCAATCGCCTCGGGAGCAACGGATGCTGCGTGTTAAAGAAGTGATCGTCGTAGAGGGACGATACGACAGGAATACGCTGCGTCAGATCGTAGACGCCGTGGTGATAGAGACGAAGGGCTTCGGTATCTTCAACGACCGTCAGAAACAGAAGCTGCTGCGGACCATGGCAGAGACAAGAGGCCTCATTATTCTGACCGATCCCGACGGCGCCGGCTTTCTGATCCGCAATCACATCAAATCCTTCATTCCGCCGGAACTGGTCAAGCAGGCTTATGTTCCAGATATTCCGGGAAAAGAGAGAAGAAAAACCAAGCCTTCCCGGGAAGGAAAGCTCGGCGTAGAAGGAATGAGAGCGGAGATCCTCTTCGAAGCACTTCGCCGCGCCGGCGCGTCTTTTGAGGATGAAAACAGCGCGGCGCTCGACTCCGCGATCACCAAGACCGATCTGTACCGTCTTGGCCTGTCGGGAAAAGAGAACAGCGCAAGACTCCGCGCCGCGCTGATCCGCTCACTCGATCTGCCGGAGCATTTGAGCGCGGATGCGTTACTTGATGTTCTGAACGCGACGATGAGTCTGGAAGAGCTTATTTCCCGCACTGCTCTTCTAGCAACAGAGACGTGATCAGCGCAACGATCCCAAGCCCCTGCGGCGTTTCGGCCAGCGCGGCGGCAAGCATTGTTTTTTCATAACCGCAATCTGCTGTGATTAGGAGCATGAAGGCGCAAAAGAGCATGGCGCAGGAAAGCTTGAGCGTTCCCATGAATATGTACCAGGCCTCGTCGCACATGCTTGTCATGCGGCGAAATGCTTTTTTGATCATCCGATCACCCCGAATCGAGTCTACTCTATGACCGGGGGAATGACAAGGAACAGTTTTTTCCTCTGACACGGAAAAAAGCCGGAATCCGCTTCCGGCTTTTTGTGACGGATGAATTGTTCACAATCGTTTGATATAGTAAACAACGCCGCCGCAGATGAGATCTGTGACGGCGTGGCACCCACGAGAGGATTCGAACCTCCGACCCCTCGCTTAGGAGGCGAGTGCTCTATCCTGCTGAGCTACGTGGGCGTATTATTGGAAAAGCTTGTTTATTTTAGCGCAGAATACGGCGTATGTCAACATTGGAAAGGACCTCTGTATGCTGAAACTCAAGGGCATCAAAAAGGATTATATCAGCGGCGATATGGCCGTTCACGCGCTCAAGGGAATCGATCTGACCTTCCGCGAGAGCGAGTTTGTCGCCGTGCTCGGTCACTCCGGCTGCGGCAAAACGACGCTGCTGAATATTATTGGCGGCTTGGATCACTACAGCGAAGGCGATCTGATCATTAACGGAAAATCGACAAAGCATTTTTCCGAGTCGGATTGGGACGCCTATCGCAACCACTCCATCGGATTTGTGTTCCAGTCCTATAATCTGATCCCGCATCAGAGCGTTCTGGCCAACGTCGAGCTTGCGCTGACGATCTCCGGCGTCGGCAAGGCGGAGCGTCGCCGTCGTGCGGCAGAGGCGCTCGAACGTGTCGGGCTCGGCGACCAGCTGAACAAAAAGCCCAACCAGATGTCCGGCGGCCAGATGCAGCGTGTCGCGATCGCGCGCGCTCTGGTAAACGATCCCGATATTCTGCTGGCAGACGAGCCGACGGGCGCGTTGGATTCCGAGACCTCCGTTCAGATCATGGAGATCCTTAAGGAGATTTCCGTGAATAAGCTCATCATCATGGTCACCCACAATCCTGAGCTCGCGGAGAATTACGCAAGCCGCATCATCCGCATCAGGGACGGTCTGATCACCTCCGACAGCTCTCCGGTCGAGGAGACGGAGGAGGATGCACAGCCGGCCGGAGGCAAACGGGAACGCACCTCCATGAGCTTCCTTACCGCCCTGTCTCTTTCACTCAACAACCTGATGACGAAAAAGACCCGCACGGCGCTGACGGCATTTGCGGGCAGCATCGGGATCATCGGGATTGCCCTGATCATGTCGCTCTCGAACGGCATCCAAAACTATATCGACAAGGTGCAGGCGGACACGCTCTCCAGCTATCCCATCACGATACAGGCCGAAAGCGTGGATATGACCAACATGATGACCTCACTGATGGGCGTTCGTTCTCAATCAGAGGGCGGACAGCATGATAAAGATGCGGTATATTCGAGCACCGTCATGTATGACATGATGAACTCGATGATCTCGGCCGATAAACAAACCAACAACCTTAAGCCGTTCAAAAAGTATATCGAGGATGAAAACAGCGAGATCGCGAAATATCTTAGCTCGGTCCAGTACTCTTACGACCTCGACATGAACCTGTTCGCCGAGGACGTGGACGGCAATATCGCCAAAACAGACGTCGTACAGCTCATGCAGACGGCAATGACAAGTCTCTATGGCGGCGATTACAGCGCCTTTTTCAATACCTACGGCTCATATTATTCCGTGATCGATATCTGGCAGGAGATGCTGCCGGGCGAAAACGGTGAAATCATCAGCCCTTTTCTGAAAAAGCAGTATGACGTGCTTTACGGAAAATGGCCTGGAAAATACGACGAGGCAGTTCTGATCGTAAACGAGAACAACGAGATCTCCGACCTCGTACTCTACGCACTGGGACTGAAATCCAACAGCTCCATCGCGGAGGATATGCAGTCCTTTGTCTCGCAGGAAACGGTAGAGAGCAAGGTGGAAAGATGGAGCTATGAAGAGATCTGCGGCATGAGTTTCCGCTACATTTTCCCGGCGGATATGTACCGCTATGACGAGAAAGAAGATGCCTATCTCGATCTCGCGGCTGAGGATCTTGGACTGCGGACGTTGTATCATAACGGTCTTGAACTGAAGATCGTCGGCGTGATCCGGCAGAATGAAGACGCGGTCGCCGGGATGATGACCGGCGCGATCGGTTATACGCATGACTTTATCGAGCATATCGTACATGAGGCGGAAGAAAAGGAACTGGTCAGAAAACAGCTCTCCGATCAGGAGCATAACGTCCTGACCGGCTTGAAATTCCTAGACACCGAGGATGAAGCGCTGACCAACGAGCGCAAGGAACAGGCCGCTCGCGACTATGTCGCTTCCGCCGATATGGCGACGACGGCCGATCTCTATGTAAAGTTCATGTGTCACCCGAGCGACGAGTATGTTTCGGAGATGGTTGACGAAGAGCTGGAGGGTACGACACGCGAGGATATCGAGAAGCAGATCCTCGAGAGCTATCCGCAGTATGCCTCTATGCTCGAGGATATGGACGACGAGATGCTCTTCGATTATATCAAACGTATGGCGGCGGACCAGGTGCGCGATCAATACGCCGCGGAGATGGAGAAGCTTTACCGGGAGCTTTCCGATGAAGAGCTGGTTGAAGATTTCGGCCTGCTGGTGCTCGAGGATGAGGATTATCTCTGGATCTATAATAACGCGATGCCCCCGGTCTATTCCGAGACGAACTATACGGAGACGCTGAAAAAACTCGGATACGTCGATCTCAACAGCCCCAGCGTCATCAACCTCTACGCTTCGACCTTTGAGGATAAGGACAGCATCTCCACGGCGATCAAAAACTACAACAACAGCGTATCAAAGGAAGATGAGATCACTTATACGGACCTTGTCGCGCTGCTGATGAGCTCGATCACCTCGATCATCAACGTGATCAGCTATGTTCTGATCGCCTTTGTGGCGATCTCTCTGGTCGTTTCGTCCATTATGATCGGCATCATCACGTATATCAGTGTTTTGGAGAGGACCAAGGAGATCGGGATCCTGCGCGCGATCGGCGCGTCGAACCGCGACGTCTCGCATGTTTTCAATGCCGAGACGGTCATCATCGGTTTCTCCGCAGGCGCGATGGGCATCCTGCTGACGCTGCTGTTGAATATCCCGATCAACATGATCGTGCACGATCTGACCGGCATCTACTCGCTCAACTCTTCGCTTCCGGTCGTCGGCGCAGTCGGACTTGTACTGATCAGTGTGATCCTGACCTATATCGCAGGTCTGATCCCGTCAGGGATCGCCGCGAAAAAGGACCCTGTCGAAGCGCTGCGGACCGAATAAACAAGAGAATCAAAAAAAGCTCCCACCCCGCGGGGTGGGAGCTTTCGCATTACATGGCTTCTATCTCTTTTATGTTGTACTCGTTGCCGGTGAGAAGATAGGTTTTTTCACTGCCGCAGTATGGACAGATTTTTTTGTACTTGAGCGTCGGATAGGTCTTCTGGCAGTCCTCGCAATAGGTGACGGCCTCAAGGTTTTCAATCTTCAGCTCGGAGTCCTTCATGAACTCGCTTCTCTTCTTTGCCCAGTTCCAGCAGTCGATAATATAGGAGGGGATGATGCCGCTGACCTCGCCGATCTCCAGCGTGACGCTGCCGACCGTGGTCAGATCATTCTCTTTGCATATCTTTTCGACCTGCTCGATCACATAAAAGACGGTTCCGAGTTCGTGCATTACTTGTTCTTCCGGACGATGCGGATCTGCTTCGCAGCGTACTTGAGCATCGGACCGACCTTGTCCTCGCAGCGCACCATGTTGGAGGCCTCGGGCACGTCGCGCTGCAGGTGGATCGCGTCAAACATGCAGCGAGTGGTGCACAGACCGCAGCCGATGCAGCGGTTGCGATCCACGACGCTGACGCCGCAGCCGAGGCAGCGGCTGGCTTCCGTTTTGACCTGCTCTTCGGTAAAGGTCAGGCGGTCATGCTCGAAGGAGCGAGCCTTCGCCGGATCATGGAGGATGGGCTGACGAGCAGGCTTGTCAAAGCTGTCAAGACCGAAGACAAGGTCCTCCTTGTCGAGCTCATAGAATTCGCGCAGGTTGCGCCCGCGAGTCAAGCTCTGGCCATCCTGGACGAAACGGTGCAGAGACTCCGCGCCTTCGCGGCCTGCCGCGATCGCGTCGATCGCGAACTTGGGCCCGGTGTAGACGTCACCGCCGACGAAAATATCCTTCTGGGCGGTCTGATAGGTGATGGGATCGGCAATCGCGTTGCCCTTCTTGCCCTTTTCAAGCTCGCCGACATCAAGTCCGCCCCAGTCGATGCTCTGACCGACGGCAGCCAGAACGGAATCGACCTCGATGGTCTCAAATTTGCCGGTGCCGACGGGCGCGCGGCGGCCCTTCTCATCGGGCTCTCCAAGCTCCATGATCTCGACCTTAAGACCAGTGACCTTGCCCTCGCTGCCGAGGATCTCGACGGGAGCGTTGAGGAAGCAGAACTTCACGCCCTCTTCTCTGGCCTCGGCGACCTCCTCCTTATCGGCGGGCATCTCGTCCTCGCTGCGGCGATAAATCACATAGGTCTCCGCGCCGAGACGAACGGCCGTGCGGCAGACGTCCATTGCGACATTGCCGCCGCCGATGACAGCACATTTTTTACCGATCTCAGGCTTGTTGCCAAGATTGACTTCACGCAGGAAATCAACGCCGCCGTAAACACCGGCAAGATCCTCGCCAGGGATGCGGAGCTTGGAGCTCTTCTGCGCGCCGATCGCGACGTAGAAGCCCTTGTAGCCCTGCTCACGCAGCTGCTCGATGGTGACGTCTTTGCCGATCTCGGTATTCATCTGGAATTTGACGCCCATCTTTTCCAGGATCTCGATCTCGCCCTTGAGTGCGCTGCGGTCAAGACGGTAGCTGGGGATGCCCATGATGAGCATGCCGCCGGGAGCCGGATTGCGGTCAAAGACCGTGACGTTGGTGTAACCCATGCGGGCAAGATAGTAGGCGCAGCTCATGCCCGCGGGGCCAGCGCCGATAATAGCGACCTTCTCTTCATAGGGCTTGTCGATCGGACGGCGATACAGCGGGGCGGGAACATAGCGCTCCTCGCTCTTGAGGTCCTGCTCGGCGATGAACTTCTTGATCTCGTCGATGGCAAGGGCTTTGTCGAGCGCGCCGCGTGTGCAGGCGGCCTCGCAGCGGCGGTTGCAGACGTAGCCGCAGACGGAGGGGAAGGGGTTGTCCTGCTTGATGAGCTTGAGCGCGTCGAGATAACGGCCTTCCTTCGCGAGCTTGATATAGCCCTGAATGGCGATGTGCGCGGGGCAGGCGGTCTTGCAGGGCGCGGTGCCGGATTCGTGGCAGTTCTTGCGATTGTCAAAGACATAGTTGGGATTCCACTTTTCCTTGCCCCACTTCAGACCGCTGGGAAGCTCCTGCCTGGGATACTCGACCTCGCCCTTCTTGGTGCAGAGCTTCTGGCCGAGCTTGACAGCGCCAGCCGGGCAGACCTCGACACACTTGCCGCAGGCGACACAGTTTTCCTTGTCGACGTGAGCGCGGTAAGGAGAAGCGGAGAGGTTGGGGGTGTTGAAATACTGGCTGGTGCGCAGTGCGAAGCAGACGCCAAGGTCGCAGTTGCAAAGACCGAAGATCTTGTCCTCGCCGTCGATGTTCGTGACCTGATGAACATAACCGTTGTCCTCGGCGCGCTGGCAGATGGCAAGCGCCTCTTCCTTGGTGATGGGACGACCCTTGTCGGTCTCAACCAGGTAATCGGCAAAGTCGCCGAGTCCAATGCAGCAGTCGTCCTGGATCTCGCCGGAGCCTTCACCGTACAGGCGGCGGGCATTACGGCAGGAGCAGTAGCCGACGGAGAGATGTCCCTCATACTTGTCGAGCCAGTGAGAAATGTGCTCAATGGAGAGAGACTCACTCTTCGCAGGAATAGCCTTTTCGACGGGCAGTACATGCATGCCGATGCCGTCGCCTCCGGGAGGAATCAGATGGGTCTTTCCTTCGAGAGGAAGGAAGGTCATCTTATCGAAAGCGTCAGCCAGTTCGGGATACTTTTCAACCTGCCAGCGGACCATGTTCGTCATCTCGGCGATGCCGGGGACGAAGAGCTGTACGTACCACTGCTTTTCGTGCTGGGGGTTCTCGTAGTTGTACTCGACGATGCCGTGCATGGCGGCATCTGTGAGCAGTTCTACGATGCGGTCCTCGGATTTGCCGGTGAGCTTCGCGATCTGAGCCGTGGTCTTCGGCTTGCGCAGTTCCATCTTCAGCATGACCTCAGCGATTTCATCGCTGGTGCATGCACGGTCGAGGATGATGTATTCGGGATCGGTTTCGGTCAGACGCTTGAGACCGAATTTATACGGAAGTCGGTCCGTAATCATTTTGCCGAGGTCGAACAGAATCTCTCTTGCCATAAACTCTCTCCTTTTTTAATTACAAAATCTCAGATCGTGGGATTTTGCCAATTGCAGATTTTGCTAATATTAATCATAGCATAGCCAAGAATAAAAGTCACGAAAAAAAACATGTGCGGCACCGTTATTTTTGCGATGCCGCACATGTGTGCTTATTTGTTTATACGCTTTCTTCCGGAAGCTTACAGACGTCGATCCATTCGCGCGCATGGGAGAAACGATACAACTCATCAAGATCCAGCTCAATCGCACTGCTGGCGCTTCCGACAGCGGGGAATACCGTGGTGAAACGCTGAAGGCTGATATCAAGATAGACGGGAATGCACTCGTCAATGCCGAAAGGACAGACACCGCCGACAGGGTGACCGACAAGCGCAAGAACCTCTTCGGCGGAAAGCATCTTGGCTTTCATGTGGAATTTGTCCTTGTACTTGTGATTGTCGATCCTGGCGTCGCCCGCGGCGAGGATCAACATGCAACCTTCGGGCGTTTTGAATGAAAGCGTCTTGGCGATGCGCGCGCCCTCAACGCCCAGCGCCTGTGCGGCCAGCTCGACCGTGGCTGAGGAAACAGTGAATTCGATGACGCGATCTTCGATCCCGAGCGAGCGGAAATAGGCGCGTCCTTTTTCAATTGACATGGAATACCTCGTATGCTTCTTTGTTAAAACAGATGCAGATAATTGTAGTATAATGCGGCGGGAAAACGGTCGAGCTTATCAAGAAAGCCATTAAAGCTTTTGATGGCTTTATCTACGCTTTTTGTGTCAAAACCGCTGTTCCCGGGGAGAGAATCCTCATATTGAAGGATGAGCCCGTGCATATCCTTTATCGATGCTTTTGCTTCTCCGCGGGCGCTGTGCGCCATGGAGGAGAGCTCCCCATCGCCGCTCTGCGCGGCATAGTCGATCATCGCGTCGCACAGATTGTCACAGACTGACTGGTATTTGCGCTCAAGCTTGCTAACGGAGCCGAACACGGTTGACGATATGATGATGACGAGACAGAAGACTACGGCAAAAACCGGATTTCTGAACAGCTTCATCGTATGCTACCGTTAGCCCTTCATTTCAAGCAGCTTCTGCTTGAGCTGACCCTCGATGCGGCCAAGCTCTTCTTCGGCTTGCATGCGCTTCTCGCGGCCTTCGTCCTGGATCTTGCGGACCTCGTCGAGTGTGGCAATGAGCTCGAGGTTGGTCTTCTTGAGCGTTTCAATATCGACGATTCCGCGCTCGGACTCGCGTGCGACATCGACACTGCCCTGATGGAGCTTTTTCGCGTTGCTCTCGAGAAGCTTATTTGTCACATCGGTCACCTCACGCTGGGCCTTCATGGCTTCCTCGGAATGATACATGGAAAGGCCGAGAACCATCTGACTCTTCCACAGGGGAATCGTGTTGACAATGGAGGAACGGATCTTCTCGCTCATAAGCATGTCGTTGTTCTGAATCATGCGGATCTGCGGAGACATCTGCAGCGAGATCGTGCGTGTGAGCTCAAGATCGTGGATCTTCTTCTCAAAGCGGCCGATCATGTTAGCAAAATCGTTTGCCGCCTGCGCATCCTCGGGCAAACCGGACTCATTTGCCTTGCGCTGCATCTCGGGCAAATCGACCTCGCGCAGCTCTTTGATCTTCAGCTTGCCGGCGATGATATACATCGTCAGCTCTTTCATATACTCCTGATTCTTCTCGTACATGCGGTCCATCATGCTGACGTCCTTGAGAAGAACGACCTCATGGTGCTCAAGCTGTTCGACGATCTTGTCAACATTGACCTCGGCCTTGTCATACTGGGCCTTGATGGAGGCAATGTCCTGCGTGGTTTTTTTGAAAAGACCGCGAAGTCCTTTTTTCTGTTCAGGATCAAAGTTCATTCCCTTGAGCTCGACGACAAGATCGCTGAGCATATTGCCGACTTCGCCGAGATCCTTGGTGCGGACCGCATTGAGCGCGGAATCGGAAAACTCCGAAATGTTCTTCTGCGCGTTGCTGCCGTAGTTGAGGACCTGCTCGGTGTTTAGGACGTCGATCTTCTTCGCAAACTCCTTGACTGCCGCCTGCTCGGCGGGGGAAAGCTTCTCGAGTTCAAGACGCTCGACAGGAATATCTTCCTGTTTTTCTTCTTCTTTCGGTTCCTCGGCAACGGCTGCGACAGCCTGTGCGTTGGGCTCAAGGGTCAGGGTCGGGATGAAGTTGTTTTCTTCACTCATTGTTCTTTTCCTTTCTGTTACTGTGGCATCTGCTGAAGCATGCCCTGCTCCTGCTTCTGCTGTTCACGTTCTATTTTTTTCGCCTGTGCGCTGAGGTCGTTTTCATTGTCCATGGTCAGACCCTCGCGTGCAAGCATGGTGTTCATGACTTCAATATCTGTTTCTATATCCAGCGCTTGATTGGCAAAGAGAGAATCCAGACGTTTTTTATAGGCCACGATTGCGGCGTCGAGCATCTCGTTGATGTTCTTCATGCTCTTGTCAAGGTTTTCACCCTCGATACCGAGCGAACTCATACGGTCATAGGCGTTAAGAAGCTTGAGCGTGGTGGGAAGGTAATAGTTCATAAACTTTTTGATTTGTGGGATGTCTTTGGGATCGTCGATCGCGTCCTGGGTGATTTTATCCGTGATGCGCATGATTTCATTGATTTTGCTGCGGACCTCAGGATCCTTGATCGACATATAGAGCCTTCCCATTTCACTCAGCGCGCGATTGCCTTCCTCAAGAATCCCGTCGACCTCGGGACCGTAGCTTTTTTTCTTAGGATGCTTTTTTGCCTCCTCTGCTGCTTTTGCCGCAGCGGCTTCCGCTTCGGCGGCTTCCTTCTTCGCCGCGCGCTTGACAGAAGCTCTTCCGGCAATAAATGCGCCGATCGTACACAGGCCGAGGGTCAGAAGAATGCCCCAAAGCTCATAGAGCGGAAAGAATATGGAAGAGAAAAGCCATATGATCGCAAAGACATACATCGGCGCGAGAAATCCGCCTCGTCTCCTTCTGTTGCCCAATTGAAACGCCTCCGATCCTTATTTCAATTTATTGTATAACTAAAAACGACTTGCGTCAAGTCAAAGCAAAGATGCTTTTTTACGGCGAAAATGAACAAGCGATTAACTTTTCATCTATGACTGCTGGATCCCGAAAAAAGCTGATTTTCGGGCATTTTTACTATTGCCCGAAAATCAGATCGGTGATAGAATAACAAGCCGTAACGAAAGCAGAATAGCAGTTGAGATCAGGAGAGACCATATGATCAAAGTAGCTCCCTCTATATTATCCGCTGATTTTGCCAGACTTGGCTCTGAGGTCGAAGAGATCGCCCGCGGCGGAGCGGATTATGTGCATTTCGATGTGATGGACGGACTCTTTGTTCCCAACATTTCTATTGGAATCCCGGTATTAAAGTCTCTTCGCCGTGCTACGGATATGTTTATCGACGCACATCTGATGATCGTAGAACCGATCCGATATGTAGAGGCGTTCTGTAAATCCGGCGCGGATTTGGTAAATGTCCATGTGGAAGCGGACACCCCCGAGAGAGTCTCGGCCTCGCTGGATATGATCAGGGCGCAGGGAAAGAAATGCGGTGTGACGATCAAGCCCGCGACCCCGGCGGAAGCGGTGCTGCCGTATCTCGATGCGGTGGACCTCGTCCTTGTGATGACGGTCGAACCCGGCTTCGGAGGACAAAGCTTCATGCACGACATGCTGCCGAAAATCGAGAAGATCCGCGGCTGGATCGACGTGCGTTCGCTTCCCTGTGAACTCGAGGTCGACGGCGGCGTCGATGCCGAAACGGCGGCGCTTGTCAAAAAAGCCGGCGCAGACGTTCTTGTCGCTGGCAGCGCGGTATTCAGGCGCGCAGACAGATCGGCCGCGATCAAAGCAATCAGGAACGCTTGATTAGGAGAAAACACCATGTCTTTTTTCCCTTCTTCTCTTGAAAATCTGATCGACAAATTTGCCTCTCTCCCCGGGGTCGGCAAGAAAAGCGCCCAGCGCTTGGCTTTTTATATGCTCGCCCAGAGCGATGAGGATGCAAAAAGCTTTGCCGATGCGATCATTGATGCAAAAAGGAACGTTCATTGCTGCCGTATTTGCCAGAATCTTACGGACGAAGAGGTTTGCTCGATCTGCCGCAGTGACCGGAGGGATAAAGGACAGATATGCGTCGTATCCGAGCCGCGCGACGTTTTGAGTATCGAGCGAGGTCGGGAGTATAACGGAACTTACCACGTCCTTCACGGCGTGCTCTCTCCGATGAACCATGTCGGACCCGATGACATCCGCATCAAAGAGCTTCTGGTTCGTGTTGCGGAAAATGAAGTTGAGGAAGTCATCATGGCGACAAACCCCGACACGGAAGGAGAGGCGACAGCCATGTATCTTTCCCGCCTTCTGAAGCCTTTCAATGTGAAGGTGACGCGTCTTGCATACGGTATCCCTGTGGGCTCCAATCTGGAGTTCGCGGATGATGCGACGCTCAACCGCGCGCTGGAAGGCAGAACGGAAATGTAAATCCTTTTCTGTATAGAACTGCTTTCTCTTTGGGAACAATCATATACAGTGATACATAAACGCCGATGAGGCGAATAGTATCCGTATATGTTATTACGGAATATCATTTGATAGGAGGCTATATGATCTCAAAACTGAAAATTATCCCGCTTGGCGGCCTCGGCGAGGTCGGCAAGAATATGACCGTTTTCGAATTCGGCAGCGATATTATCGTCGTCGACTGCGGTATGGGGTTCCCGGACGAGGACATGTACGGCATTGACATTGTCCTCCCGGATTTCGCATACCTTAAAGCCAATGCCGATCGCATCAGGGGCCTGATCCTGACGCACGGACATGAGGACCATATCGGCGCCGTACCGTATCTGATCAGGGAATTGAATATCCCCATTTATACGACGCCCTTAACGGCCGCGCTCGTCGAGCTGAAGCTCGAGGAGCATGACCTTTTGTACAATACCCAAATCTTTACGAAAAAGACCGGCACGACCTTCCGCCTCGGCTGTTTTACAGTTGAGTTTATTCATGTCAATCACAGCATCCCGGATTCAGTTGCACTTGCGATCGGTACGCCGATCGGTACAGTTGTTCATACGGGCGACTTCAAGATAGACGTGACGCCGATTTCCGGCGGCATGATCGATCTCACCCGCTTCGGACAGCTGGGGAACGAGGGTGTGCTCGCGCTGCTGAGCGATTCAACGAACGCTGAAAATCCGGGCCATTCCGCTTCGGAACGCAAGGTAGGGGAGAGCTTTGACAAACTCTTCACCGGCTGTGACAAACGGATTATCATTACGACCTTCGCGTCCAACGTACATCGTTTGCAGCAGATCATTTCCGTCGCGGCAAAGCATAACCGCAAGGTTGCCATCACCGGACGCAGCATGGAAAACATCCTGAGTGTCGCGACGGTCCTTGGATACATGGATATCCCGGAAAACGTCATGACGGATATCGAGCATATCAACAAGCTGCCGAAGAATCAGGTCGTGATCATTTCGACCGGAAGCCAGGGCGAGAGCATGTCCGCCCTTTACCGCATGGCTTTTTCAGAGCACAAGCAGCTCACGATCACACCGGGCGACAGGGTGATCATCTCCGCCTCAGCCATTCCCGGTAACGAGACGACCATCAGCCGCGTGATCGACGAACTGTTCCACAGAGGAGCTGAGGTGATCTATGATCGCCATACCGACCTTCATGTATCCGGCCATGCCTGCCAGGAGGAGCATAAAATGATGCTTGCCCTGACGCGTCCGAAGTATTTCATTCCTGTCCACGGTGAGTATCGTATGCTCGTCCGTCACGCGGAGCTTGGCCGCCTTATGGGCGTACTTCCTCAGAACATTGTGATCGCCGAAAACGGCGATGTAATCGAAATAGGGAAGAAGAGTCTCGGTAAAAACAGCTGTGTTCAGGCCGGAGCCGTTCTTCTTGACAGCAGCGGCACCTCCGAGGTCGGCAGCGTCGTGATGCGCGACCGTCACAAACTCGCCGAGGACGGCATGATTGTGATCGTGATGTCTTATTCCTCATACGATCACAGGATCCTGGGTGAACCCGAGATCGTAACGAGAGGGTTTATCTATGTCAAAGAAGCCGAGGAACTGATGGAGGAGCTGAAACGTGTAACGCTCGAATCCGTCAGAAGCTGCGAAGAGGCTAGAATCATTGACTGGAACACGATCAAGGGCAAGGTCAAGAGCAACGTTTCCGGATATCTATATAAAACGACACGCAGGAGCCCCATGATTTTGCCTGTTATTTCAGAAATCTAAAGGGGATTTCCGGCACCAGCGCCGACTGAAACAGTCGGCGCTTTTCCTTTCATTACCAAGGGTTTGAAAAACCGGCAGATGAACAAATGACGGAGGATTCACGTAAAGCCTTGCGGTTTGGATATTTGGCTGTTTTTATTGTTTGATTTTTGTTTATTTTTTATGAGAAAACGTGAACAAAAGTGCAACTTAACAATTCGCAAATGCTGCATATTGACATTTGTGCAATCAAGCGTTAAGTTTGAAACGAAAGAAGAGGAGAAACATCTCCGCTTGAATTGCCGAAAGGGGAGGGCCAGATGCTGAAGGTCAAGAAAACAGTAGCCTGCAACTTTGTTTATCCCTATGCTGTCTGTGTATATGACAGTCCGCGCGGAAAGCGCGTGATGTGCGCCACAGAGTTTGAAGGAAAAGGTTTCAGCTTTTCCGCAGTGGATTGCGGCGATCTTGAGGAGGTCTGGGGAGGGCCGGGCGGCACGATGACGATCGTCCCGAACGGGTGCGACAGCTTTTTCGTGACTCATGAGTTTTATAAGGGTTTTCGCTCGGCAAAAGCTCATGTAAGCTATATCAAGCGTACCGAAGACGGCGCCTACACCTGCGATCGTTATTTCGATCTTCCTTATCTTCACCGTTTTTCAATCCTTGAAGTCATGGGTGAGAAATGGCTTGTGGGCGGTACTCTTTGTGATTCCAAGGATTTCAAGGACGACTGGTCCAAACCAGGCCGTATCTATATCGGCAAAGTCGATTATCCCAAGCCCATCGAGCTCCGCGTGATCCAGAGCGGCATCACGAAGAATCACGGCATGTATTCCGGACCGTTCGACGGGCATCCGCAGGTCGTTATCTGCACAGGCGTCGAGGGCGCATTTGCCGTTATCCCGCCGGAAAAGGAAGGAGAGGATTGGAGAGTCGAAAAGATCCTCGATTGCGAGATCAGCGATATCCGTGTTGCAGATCTGGACGGAGACGGGGTGG
>CAMVJF010000010.1 GCA_947167725.1 uncultured Clostridia bacterium
GAGTACGCATATGATACGGGAGTTGGATATGGGGGAATACTCTTTTTGATGTTGGTGAAATATGGGAAAAAGCGGGGAAACGCCCCGCTTTTCCTTTTGGGCAGCTCGGGATTCTTTTCTCGCGCCGAAGGATCGTTCCATAAGACTATTGATCGGATGGTATCAATTGACTTTGCTCATATAGCGTGATATATTATAGAAAAATGAGCGGACGTACAGCCGGAGTTGTTCCGGACAGGAGGGAACAAGAATATGTCATTCTTTTCTTTAGCCGTCGTCGGTCTCATGACGGTATTTGCTGTCCTGGGTATTGCCGACAGACTTTTTCTGAAAGACAAACTGGGACTCGGCCCTGAGTTCGTGAAAGGCATGGAGATGATCGGCCCTCTCTGCCTCGCAATCGTAGGGATCATCTGCCTTGTTCCCGAAATCTCATGGGTGATAGAGCACAGCTTGACTCCGCTCTATCAAAGGATGGGGCTTGACCCGTCCATGGCCGTTACCATGATTCTTGCGGTTGATATGGGCGGTTTTCAGCTTGCAAAAAGCGTTGCCCTCAACGATGTTATCGGGAGCTGGTCTGGGATTGTATATGGCTCAATGATGGGTGCGACGATTGTTTTTTCGATCCCCGTCGGGCTCTCTGCAATCGAAAAAAAGGATGTCGGCGCTTTTTCCAAGGGGATCCTCTACGGGATCGCGGCGATCCCGGTCGGAACGTTTTTCGGCGGGCTGATCATGGGCATCCCGGCTTTGACGGTTCTGAAAAACCTCATGATCCCGGTCGCCTTTTCCGTCATCATCATTATTTGTCTTTCCCTGTTTCCGAAAGGAACGACGAATGCGTTCAAGGCTTTCTCGGTCGCTGTGAATGCGGCCGCGATGATCGGACTGGCTCTCGCGATGATTAAGGACCTGATCCTTGTCCCGCTGTCGGATATGGGAATTCTTCATATGGATTCAATGCCGTTTTTCCGCCTGCTCGGACCGACGGCAGAGGGCATCAACGTCGCCGGGATGATTGGACTGGTCCTCTCCGGAGCACTGCCTTTTGTCCTGTGTCTTCAGAAATGGCTTAAAAAGCCTTTGATGAGACTTGGAAACAAAACGGGGCTTACCGAAGCCGGCATCACGGGTTTCCTTCTCAGCGCAGCTAACAATATGGCGATGTTCGCGACGTTTAGTAAGATGAGGGAAAAGGAGCAGATCCTGAACACGGCGTTTGCCGTCTGCGCCGCGTTTGTAATCGGAGATCATCTGGCATTTGCCGCGGCGAATGCTCCGGAAACGATCGCGCCCATGATGGCTGCGAAGCTCATTTCCGGTGTTGTTGCCGTCATCATCGCGCTTGTGTTCTACAAGCCTTCGCGCGCCGCCACGATTCAATGACCCGCGCGGCGGCTGTCCTGTGAGCGGAAACGGATAAGTGGAGGATTCCATCATGACCAGAAATGAGTTTAATCTTCTGTATGCAGTCAAAAAGCATGGTGTTCAAAGCCATAGAAAGATGAAAGAGCTTGCCGGCGTTTCCACCGGCTTCGTGTCGCAGACGCTCCGCTCTTTTTCAGAGAAGGGGTGGATCGACGGCAAGGAGATCACAGAAAAGGGGCTGCTGGCCCTGCAGCCTTATAAGGTCGACAACGCCGTTATTATGGCCGCAGGCATGTCAAGCCGTTTTGTCCCGATCAGTCTGGAAAAACCGAAGGGGCTGCTCGTCGTGAAAAACGAGGTGCTCATTGAACGGCAGATCGAGCAGCTGCGCGAGGCGGGGATCGGGCAGATCGTGATCGTTCTGGGCTACAAAAAAGAGGCGTTCTTTTATCTCGAAAGCAAGTATGATGATCTGAAGATCATCATTAATCCGGAGTATAATACAAAGAATAATACGCATACCCTTTATCTCGCACACAAGTACATCAGGAATTCGTATATCTGCTCATCGGACGACTTCTTTGATGTCAATCCCTTTGAGGAATATGTTTATCAGTCTTACTATGCCGCGGTCCATGTAACAGAAAAGACGAATGAGTGGTACATGATCCCCGACGCAAAGGGAAACATCGCGAAAGTAAGGAAAAGCGGCGTCGAGGGCGACGTCATGCTCGGACATGTGTATTGGGACCATGCGTTTTCTGCAAAAATGGCAGAGCTTCTCAATGCGGATTATTCTGTCGGCAACTATGCCGACACCCTGTGGGAACAGGTTTTGGCGGACCATTTGAAAGAGCTTCCGCCGATGGAGATAAAAGTCTATCCCGCCGGGACGATCTTTGAATTTGACAGTCTCGAAGAATTGCGGCGATTCGACAGTAAGTATGTCAATCATACGCACAGCAGGATCATGCGGAACATCTCCAAAATCCTGAACTGCAAGGAGAGCGACATTATAAATTTCAAGGCGATCAAGGAGGGGCTGACCAATACCAGCTTCGTTTTTGAAGTCAAGGGCGTAAAATATGTTTACAGACATCCCGGCGACGGAACGGAGGCGATCATTTCGCGCAAGCATGAAAAAAAGGCGCTTGAACTTGCCAAGCTGATCGGCGTTGATCCGACTTATATCTATATGGATGAAAACGAGGGATGGAAGATCAGCTTTTTTGTTGAGGGCATTCGCGTTCCGTCCTATGACAGCTTTGAAGATTCCAAACGTCTGCTTGCGGTCTTGCGAAACCTGCACGAAAGAAGATTGCATGTAGACTGGGAATTCCTCCCCTGGGAAGAAGCCTGCAAAATCGAGGAGATCCTTCGAAATGAAAAGGACGGTATCCAGGACAGCGAGTTTGACCGCCTCAAGGAAGACGTTGAAAAGTGTTATCGAAAATGTGCCGGAGACGGTGTGGAAATGCGCTTCTGTCACTGCGATACCTATGGACCGAACTGGATGATGACAGATGATGGCCAGACGATTCTGATCGATTGGGAGTATGCCGGAAACGCGGACCCGGGCTGCGACCTGGGCGCATACATTATGGACGCGATGTGGGACGTTCCGGAAACCGAGAAATTCATTGCCGAGTATTGCGGAGCAGAATACAACGAAGCACTCAGGTTCCATTATCTTGCCTATACGGCGATCATTTCCTATTACTGGTATGTCTGGGCGCTGTATCGTGAAGCCTGCGGCGCCGTAATGGGGGAGAGCCTGTATAACTGGCATGTGATGGCAAAAAAGTATTCCAGATATCTTGTGGAAGAGTACCGCCTGTAAAGGATCCCTTTGAGCGGCTGGCGGAACCGTCCTGGCAGTCGCCGACCCTTCACACAGAGAAGCACATCTCCGGCAGGAGAAGGAACGCCGAGCGATTCTCCAACATTCTTTATTGACTTGCCGCTTCATTTATGCTACAATACCGCTTGCGGCTCGGAAAGCGAGGCATTTTGCCTGCTCTGTTCCTTCTCGCACGCTGGTGTAGCTCAGTCGGTAGAGCGACGCACTCGTAATGCGTAGGTCGCCGGTTCGAGTCCGGCCTCCAGCTCCAAAAAAGATCCTGTGTTGAATCGACACAGGATCTTTTTATATGGTTATATGGATTCCGGCGGAAAAAGAGTAGCTTTTTTTAATCTGAAACGATATAATTGAACCGCTGAGGAATTGACAGGAAAGGAGTGAGAGCATGAGAAAGCAAAAGACCGTATTCTGGCTTGCTCTGTTCCTCTCTGTTTTTCTCTGCGGCTGTACGGTATCCGACAAGGATGAGCCGACCGGTGAACAAGACCTGACGATCACGGTATTCTCCATCGGCAAGGCCGACGCGATCCTCGTGGAAAGCGAAGGCAGGAGCATGCTGATCGACTGCGGGGAGAAGGAACATGGCGCGCAGCTGCTGCGCGAGTTGGAAGCACACTCGATCAGCCGCCTCGATTACCTGCAGATCACCCATTTTGATAAAGACCATGTGGGCGGCGCCGCGGAGGTGGCTTCCGGCGTCGAGATCGGTCAGATCCTTCTTCCGGACTACGTCGGAAGGCGCGCCGACTATTTCTCTTTTCTCAAAGTGATCGGACCGCGTCAGAATACACTTGTTGTGAATAAACCGACCACGCTGCGCCTTGGGCATTTGGAATTCATTGTTTATCCCGCGGAATCTCCGGAACAGTTCGATTCGACGACGGACGAGTATGACAACGAAATGTCTCTTGTGACGATGCTCTGCTGCGGAGAGAGACGGTTTCTCTTTTGCGGCGATGTGGAAAAGGTCAGGCTGAAACAGATGCTCTCGTCCGGCACGGATTGGAGCTGCGATTGGGTAAAGCTGCCTCATCACGGAAGATACTGCAAGGCGCTCGGGAGACTCCTGCGCAAAAGCTGTGCGCAGTACGCCGTGATGACGACTTCCGACGATGCTCCTGCAGAGAAAAAAACGATTTCCACGCTGAGAGAGCTGGGGATCACGTCGTTCGATACGTGCTCAGGAGATGTCATCACGCACTCCGACGGCGATCAGATCGATATCAGAATCGTCGAGAAAAAGACGCAATGATTCTGACGAGCGGACAGGGGGAGAAGAGCAATGGATTTGATGGAAGTGCTGGGAGACAGGACGCTGTTGCTCTTCGTCCTCGGCGTGAGCTGGCTGGCGCTATTTCTTCTGAGCGCACTGCGTCCGCAGCGTCTGTTCAATTGCGTGCTTCTTCTCTTTGCTCTGGGGATGAGCACCTTTACGCTGCTCTCTTATTTGTTCCGGGACACGGGAAGAGTTCTCGCGATCTGTACGATCGCTCTTTCCGTTTTGATCCTTCTCATTCCTGTTTTCCTGATATGGAATGGGATCCTGATGTTAAAAAAAGAGGCGCATTCTTTTCACACGCTCCTTTCTCTTCTGATCGGCCTGACCATGCTGCTCGCGGAGATCGCGATCGCGGTTGTGCTATACACCGATATTGTGGCAAATAACGGCTCACCGCTTCCGCTGGCACTGCTGTTCTTTGGCGGGACGGTTCTCTACGGTTCCGCGCTGATGCTGAGCTTTATTCTCTATGTGTTCTATATGCAGATGCTGCCGCACCTGCGCCGCTTTGATACGATCATCGTCCATGGCTGCGCGTTGCTGGACGGAGACCGGGTTTCCCGCATTCTCTCAAACAGACTCGACAAGGCTCTTGAGCTCTATCGCAAAAGCAAACAGAAAGCGCTGATTGTCGTCAGCGGCGGCCAGGGAGACGACGAGACGATTTCAGAGGCGGAAGCGATGCGCGCCTATCTTCTCGATAAAGGCGTCCCGGACGACCATATTCTCCTTGAGCGTTTCAGCCGCTCCACCGAGGACAACCTTCGCTTTTCCCGACAGCTTCTGGAAGAGCGCGGCGGAGGCGGACGGATCGCGCTGGTCACGAGTAATTATCACGTTTATCGCTGTATTCTGCTTGCCAGGGAGCTGAAAATGCCCTGCGTCGGTATCGGCGCAAAGGTTGCCTGGTACTATTGGCCGAGCGCAGTGATCCGGGAATTCGCGGCAGTGTTCCTTCGCCGCCGCAATCTTATCCTGAGCCTGATCGGCTATGTCGGGTGCGTGATCCTGCCGCTAGCGCTCATGGCGGTGAACAGATAAGATTCACAGAGAAAACCATATAACAAAAGAGGCTCACAGCGTCGGCTGTGAGCCTCTTTTGACGTAAAAGGGTTTGACGAAAAGACGTTCAATCCTTGAAGTTCGGAATGAAATCCGGCTGAAAGCCCATCTCGCGAACGCGCTTGCGCATTTCCTTGGGCTTGCGGTTATACATCGCGGTACGGAGCTCGTCGTCGGGAATAAAGCGGGAATAGGCCGAGCAGAACAGGTCGAAGGTGCTGCGCTCGGTGACTTTGGAATGAGGCAGATACAGGAACAGCGCGGAAATCGCACCGATCGCACAGCTGATCTTAAGGTACAGCGGGCAGAAGGCAATCACGATCGCGGTAAGGATGGCGATGACGAGTATGCAGACAATAACGGAAATGTTGGTGTATTTATCAGCGCCCGGCGCAATCAAGTCCTTGTCCTGCTCACGCATCTTTTTTATCATCGGATAGGCGGCGGTAAAGTTGAAAACAAGCTGCCTGCCGAACAGGTAGAAGAAGAACCAGCCGCCGAAAAAGATCATAGCCATAGAGTTGACCTCCGTATCTTTATGTCATGTTGCATCATAGCACATGAGTGCTTAAGATTCAAGAATAATTCCATGTCACAAACATATATTGTCCTCGGGAAGTGAATGAACATGGAGCCTTTTACAGCGGCAATGGAATTGATGCCGCGCAGATATGCCGGGAAGATGGAGCGATTTGCCACCCTTCATCCGGAGGAGATCAGGCTGCGGATCGGACGAGCTCCGGCGTTGTATTACAGCGGCGCGGAGCATCCGCTGGACGCGGAAACGGTGGAGGGAAAGGATATCGTTTGCATCCTGGAGCGTGCGACCGGGGCGTCGCTGTATCATGCGGCCGATTCCATGCGCAGGGGCTATTACTGCGTCGGCTCGCTCCGGCTCGGCGTCTGCGGGCAAGCGAGCATGCAGGAGCGGGGGACAGGCTTCTCGTCCTATTCGTCCCTATGCATCCGAATCTCTCGGGAGATCCGCGGTGTCTGCAGAGCGCTCAGCGGGCAGATCTGCGCGGAGACATTCGTCAACACACTGATCATTTCGCCGCCCGGCGGCGGCAAAACGACGGCGCTCCGAGATCTGATCCGAACGCTTGCCGACAGGGGGACTCGCGTCGGGGTGATCGACGAGCGGGGCGAGCTTTCCCTTCACTATTACGATCTCGGCCGCTGCAGCGACGTGATCAGCGGAACGGACAAGCTTGCCGGGGCGATCCTCCTCCTTCGCTCCATGACGCCGGAGATCATCGCCGCCGACGAGATAAGCACGCAGAGCGATATCGACGCCATGTTCGAGATCAACGGCTGCGGCACAGGGATCCTCGCGACCGCGCACGCGCGCGATCTGAGCGATCTGCAGTGCCGCGAGGGTTATCGTGCGCTGCTGGAGTGCGGCGTTTTTCGCCGTGTGCTTGTGATACGCTGCGCGCGCGGCGTGCGAAGCTATGAACTGAAGGAATTGCTGTTATGAAGATCGCGGGCGCAGGTCTTATCCTTATCTCTGCTTTACTCACTTCGCGGACGATCCTTTGCGAGGGAAAAGAGCGCTCAAGGGAGTATCGCGCTCTACAGAGTGCGCTGACGACGCTCCGTGCACTGCTCTCCGAGAAGCAAACGCCGCTCCCGCTTGCCTTTATGCTGACGGCAGATAAGTCGGAACAAGCGGCAACCGCGCATTTTTTCTCAGCCTTGAAGGAAAAAATGTCGAGTCTCGGAGAGGAGCGCTTTTCCGTGCTGTGGCAGGAGTCGGTCAGAGAGAATCTCGCGTTTCTGGGATCGGAGACCTGCACGCTTCTTGAGCCGCTCGGGGATCTGATAGGCGGGAGCGAGCTCGAGATGCAGTGTGAAGCATTGCGGAGGACGGCCGAGAGCTTTGCCGAGCTCGCGGCGGAGAACGACAAATGCTGTTCAGAACGGCGCCGAATGACTTTGGGCCTATCGTTCACGCTCGGCACATTTGTGATCATTTTGCTGATTTAGGGGAAATAATGGACGTTGAACTGATCTTCAAGGTTGCAGCGGTAGGGATCCTGGTCGCTGTGCTAAACATCCTTCTGCAGCGTTCAGGACGTGAGGAACAGGCACTGATGACGACCATCGCGGCGCTCGTCGTCGTGCTGATGATGCTGGTGCAAAAGATCAGCGATCTCTTTGCCATGATCAGAAGCCTGTTCGATTTGTGATATGGAGATTTTGATGAAGACTGGCGGCTTGGCGCTCATAAGCTGTTGTGCGGCCCTGCTCCTGAGGAAAACAAATCCGGAACTGTCCTTTGCCGTCAGCGCCGCGTCGGTTTGCGCGCTCCTGATTCTGACGCTGCCGCTTGCGAAAGCACTCAATGAGATGCGCGATACGATGCGTCAGCTTTACGGAATGGAGGACGCTTACGTTGTCCCGGTTCTGAAATGCTGCGCGGCATCGCTGCTCGCACGCACGGCCGCGGACCTCTGCCGGGAAGCCTCTCAGTCAGCCGCGGCGTCCACCGTTGAATTGATGGGGGTGCTTTGTGCGCTCTCCTGTGCGATGCCGCTGATCCGCAGCATGCTGAAAACGATCGGAGAACTGCTGTGAAAAAGCTGCTGTTGATGATGGCTATTTCTATTATGCTCACGACTTCCGTCTACGCCTCGTCCGATCAGTTTGATCTTTCGCAAGTCGAGGACGGTCTTGACGAGGATGCACGGGAGATCAGCGGCGAGCTTGTAACGGGCGGCAGCTATGATCTGGGAGGCGCGCTGGGACGACTTGTAAACAAGGCAAAGACTGAGGCAGCGGCGTATCTGCGCCATGAGGGGAAAGAAATGACGCGCGTTGCCGCGATCGCGATCCTATGTACAGTATCGGAGGCGCTTTGTCCCGAACCGCGCGTCCGCGAATTACTCTCGATCGCCGCCTGTGCCGCCGTCGTCGTCATGGTCACGGGAAGCGTCGACTCTCTTACCGGAGAGATGAATACGGCGATCGATCGTATCTGTACATATGCCAGAGCAGCTCTTCCAACTGTATATACCGCCTGTGCCATGAGCGGAGCGGTAGTCTCCGCCGGCGCCAGATATGCCTCGGTCTTATTGTGCCTGAATATCATAACAGAACTGACCTGTCGGCTTACGCTGCCGCTCATCTATGCCTATCTTGCGCTCTCCATCAGTCGGAGCATCTATCCGAATGCGATGCTCTCGTCGGCGGTCTCCGTTGCCAAATGGCTTGCCGTCAGTGTTATGACGGCGTTGATGATGGCTCTGAGCGCATATATCACGCTGACGGGAGCCTTGAGCAGTGCGACGGACGCGATGGCCGTTAAGGGAACAAAGACCGTGATCGCAAGCCTGCTCCCGGTCGTGGGCGGGATCCTGTCAGATGCCGCTTCAGTCGTGCTGGCAAGCGCAGATGTGATCAAAAGCTCTGTGGGCGTTTTCGCGCTGGTCGGAATCTGCGCGCTCAGCCTGTCTCCCTTTCTCGCGATCGGCGTAAAGATGCTGTTGTTCCGTTTGTGTGCGGCGATCGCCTCCGCGGTGGAGGGGAAACATCTTTCCGCTCTGCTGGGTGATTTTGCTTCGGCCCTCGGCATGATGCTCGGCGTTCTCGGAAGCATTACGATCGTCCTGTTCATTTCGTTTATGGCGGCTATCAGGACGGTGTGCACATGAATGCGGTGACGCTGAGGGGTATCTGCGTCACATCGGTGCTCTTTGCGTTGGTACTATGCCTTTTGCCGGAAGGCAGAGAAAAGCAGATAGCCTCTCTTTGTGCAACGGCGGCGCTAGTATTGATGTTCCTCGGTCTTGTGCGGCAGAACGATTGGGGCGACTATGCGCTCTCGCTTTCCGAAGCGAGCGCGGCCGCAGACGCTGTTTCTCTGGACGCGGATGCGAAAAGCAAGGCTCTCAACCGCTTTGTCATAGAGCAGAAGTGCGAGGAATATATTTGGGACAAAGCCGCTGATCTTTCGTTACCGCTTAAAGACGTTGAGATCCACGTCCAATGGCGTGATGAGGGCGTATGGACGCCGGAGAGCGTGCGGATAACCGCGACGGAATACAGTCAGAAGCTGGAAAGGCTTTCCGGACTGATTGAGGCGCAGCTCGGGATCCCGTTGTCCCGTCAGGAGTTGGAAATTGAAAACGATAGTGGCTAAACTGAATAAGCTGAAGTATCCGTTGATTATCCTGTTATTCGGGATCATGCTGATGCTGTTTCCTTCCGCGTCGAAAGCAGCTCCAGCCGCTGGCCGGCCGGAGCTCGGTGAGCTCCTGTCTCTGGCACAGGGAGTGGGAGACGCGCGCGTGCTGATCTCGGACGAGGGCGTGATCGTGGTCTGTGACGGCGCGGATAACGCCGAGGTGCGATGGAAGGTCATGGAGGCCGTGAGATCCTATACCGGCTTGAGCTCGGATAAGATCTGCATATTGAAGAGCAAGTAATAAGGAGGAGAGGATTGGATGAAGAACAGGAAAAGGAACATTGCACTTCTGGCGGTCCTGCTATGCGTCAGCGCGGCAGTTTTGCTCAACTGGTCGTACAACAATCGCTGGGGGAAGGCGGACAGCCGCATGGTAGCGGCGGTAGACGAACAGCTTGCCGAAGCCAATGCGTTAAGCGCGAAGGGGATCAATTCCGGATACTTTGCCGAAGCAAGACTCACACGGCAAGTTTCGAGAGACGAGGCGCTGCAGCTGCTGCAGTCCGCAGCATCCGCGGACGCGGCCTCACAGGAGACGATCGACAGCGCGATGAACGCGATTGCGGCGATGGCGACCTGCTCCATGCAGGAGACCCAGATCGAGAACCTCCTGCTGGCAAAAAACTTTGCCGACTGTGTTGTCTACATCGGAAACAACGCCGTTACGGTAGCGGTGCCCGCGCCGATCGACGGACTGTCACAGGAGGCGGTCGCTCAGATCACGGACGTGATCTGCAGCGAAACGGAATACGATGCGAGCCAGTTGAATATCATTGAGGTCAAGGCATGATCATGAAAGCCCGGAGCATTCCGGGCTTTTTGCTGTTTGAATATGAAAAATGAGTTTTTCATACAATATTCATTTTTTGCAGGATTGCTCTTTCTTTTTCTTACCATGCGTGGTAAAATACAATATCAAAAACAATACACATAAGATGTGCTTTTACAGGAGGAATTGAAGCCATGGCTGAAAACAGTATCATCTGCCAGGAGGATAGAGGCAATATCCATATCTCCGAGGATGTGATTGTTACCCTCGTGAAGGGTGCCGTCGCCGAGGTGGAGGGCTTTGCCGGCCTGTCCAACGCCGCAGGAGCCGAGCTGGCGGAGCTGATCGGGATCAAGACCGTAAGCAAAGGCGTCAAGGTCGCTTTTGAGGATGAGACCATTATCATCGACGTGATCATCAACGTCAGTTACGGCAGCAGCATCGTCTCCGTCGCAAGAGAGGTTCAGGAGAAGCTGCTCAGTACCGTGCAGTCCGTGACCGGCATTGAAAAGGCGAAGGTCAACGTTCACGTTGCGGGCATTTCGTTTGAAAAATAAAGCATTTCGGGAGAAACGGACATGACAAGAAAAAATGCGCGGGAGATCGCCGTTGAGCTCTGCTTTGCCGCCGCCGCGAACGATACGGAAATCGGCGGACTGCTGGATTCTTTCTTCGAAGATGAGCACTATCATACACTCGCGGCCGAGAACGAAATCTACGCGGAAAAGCCGGATGCGCGTCAGATGGCCTATATCCGCAGCCTCGCGAGCATGAGCGCGGAAAAAGCGGAGGAGCTGGACGGCTATATCGAACACTATGCCCGCGGCTGGAAGGTCGGACGTATCTCGCGTACGGCCAGAGCTGTCCTGCGCATCGCGCTCTGCGAGATCCTTTATATGGAAGAGATCCCCGCCGCCGTTGCAATCAACGAAGCCGTCGAACTGGATAAGAAATATGACGACGCCGAGACGGTGGCTTTCGTCAACGGCGTCCTTGGCGGCTTTGTGCGCGCGGAACTGCCGGCGCAGACGGACGAGGGCGCTCCGCAGACGGAAAAATGAACGAAAACAGAGTCTACTCCGTCAGCGAGCTGAACGGCTTCGTCAAGGAGCTCTTTGACGCGACACCGATGTTCTCGCAGCTTTCCGTCCGCGGGGAGCTCTCCAATTACAAAATCTATCCCTCCGGGCATCATTATTTTACACTCAAGGACAGCGAGAGCAGCATCCGATGCGTGATGTTCAAAAGCAGCGCGGTCAGGCTCCGCTTCCATCCGGAAAACGGCATGAGCGTGACGGTGTCCGGACGCTTGTCGGTCTATCCGCGTGACGGCGCTTATCAGTTCTATTGCAGCGCCATCATGCCGGAAGGGACTGGCGATCTGCAGCTTGCCTTTGAGCAACTGAAGAAAAAGCTCTCTGACGAGGGGCTGTTTGACGCCTCCCATAAGAAACCGCTCCCGCATTATCCGGACAGGATCGCGATCATCACCTCCTCGGCCGGGGCCGCGGTCCATGATATGATCCGCATCCTCGGCCGCCGCTGGCCTATGTCGAAGGTCATTTTGCTTCCTGTCCGTGTTCAGGGAGTCGAGGCGCCGCCGGAGATTGTCGGCGCAATACGCTACGCCAACCGCCACGCTTTGGCCGACCTCATTATCACAGGACGCGGCGGCGGCTCGATCGAGGACCTTTGGGCCTTTAACGACGAGCGCGTCGCGCGCGCGATTTATGAATCGGAGATCCCTGTGATTTCCGCCGTGGGGCACGAACCGGATGTCACGATCTCTGATTATGTGGCGGACGCGCGTGCCTCTACGCCGTCCAATGCGGCCGAGATTGCCGTGCCGGACAGATCCGAGGAGATGGATATGTTATCCGGCTTTTCGATCCGCTCGTCGCAGGCAATGGACAAGCGACTGAAAAATCTTCGCACCGAACTCGATAATTACCGATCCCGGCGCGTTCTGCGCGATGCGTCCGCGCCGATCGACGATCGGAGGCAGGAGCTTGACTATTTGAGAGACAAGCTCGGTTCAGCCATGGAACGTGCTTTGGCCGAAAAGCGCCGCGCCCAGGTCCGCCTGGCCGCCTCTCTTGACGCGATGAGTCCGCTGCGCGTCCTGACACGCGGCTATTCGATCGCTTCGGATGAACATGGAAAGCTTGTCTGGAGCGTCAAAACGCTCAAATCAGGCGCGCCTCTGCGCCTTCGCCTTTCCGACGGCAGCGCTGACTGCCGGGTGGAAAGCATTGAGGAGGATCAATAATGAAAAAAGATTCGATTACTTACGAGCAGGCGATCTCACGTCTTTCTCAGATCGTGAACGATCTGGAAAAAGGGAATATGCCTCTTGCGGACTCTCTCAGCCTTTTTGAGGAAGGAACCTCGCTGATGAAGCGTTGCACCGAGCTGCTCGATGCGGCGGAGCAGAAGGTCGTCATGCTGAAAAAAGGCGCGGACGGCGAGCCTGTCGAGCTGCCTTTCGAGGAAGAAGCATGACGCGGCAGGAATATAAGGCGATGGTCGATGCGGCGCTGGAGGAGTACTTCCGCGATGTCGAGTCGATACCGATCGCCGGCCTGGCCGAGTCGATGCGCTACAGCCTCCTTGCCGGGGGAAAGCGGATCCGCCCGACGCTTGTTCTTGAGTTTTGCCGCATCTGCGGAGGAGAGATCTCCGAGGCGCTTCCCGTCGCCTGCGCGATCGAGATGCTTCACACATATAGTCTGATTCACGACGATCTGCCGTGCATGGATAATGACGATTTTCGCCGCGGAAGACCGACGAATCATGTCGTTTACGGCGAATGCACCGCGACGCTGGCAGGCGATGCTTTGCAGGCCGAAGCGTTTGGAACGATCCTGCGCTCGGCGCTCTCTCCGGAAAGAAAAGCGCGCTGCGCCGAGTATCTTGCCGATGCCGTCGGGCTGGACGGCATGTGCGGAGGACAGTATCTCGACATGCTCGGCGAGGGTCATGCGCTCGGTGAACGGGAGCTTGACGAGATCAATTCCCGCAAGACCGGCGCCCTTCTGATTGCCGCCTGCCGAATGGGTGTCGCGGCTGCCGGAGGCAGCGAGAAACAGCTCGACGCCGCCTCTCGTTACGGTGCCGCAATCGGTCTGGCTTTTCAGATCCGGGACGATATGCTTGACGTTCTCGGCACGGCGAAGGAGTTGGGGAAGCCGATCGGCTCCGACGCGCAGGAGCAGAAGAACACTTATATGGCCCTTTACGGAGCCGAACGCTGTTCCGCTATGGTAGGAAAGCTGACGGTACAGGCCAAGGCTGTTTTGCACGAGAGCTTTTCCGATACTGCTTTTCTGGATGCGCTGGCCGATTCCATGGCAGTTCGAACGAACTGAGAAATAATCATTATACAAATTCGAGGTGCAATTTGAGTATTCTCGAGCAGATCAAGACGTCGAATGATGTCAAAAAACTCAATGAGAGGGAATTGAGCGTTCTCTGCGAAGAGATCCGCAAGACGCTGGTGACTTCTCTTGCCAAAACCGGAGGCCATCTCGCCTCCAATCTCGGCGTTGTGGAACTCAGCGTCGCGCTGCATCGCGTTTATGACAGCTCGCGCGATCGGATCGTTTTCGACGTCGGACATCAGAGCTATACACATAAACTGTTGACAGGAAGATACGAGCAGTTCCCGACGCTTCGCCAGTTCGGCGGGATTTCCGGTTTCCCCAAACCCTATGAGGCCGATGACGACGCGTTCATCGCGGGACATGCTTCAAACTCCGTCTCCGTGGCGCTGGGTATGGCCCATGCGAGAACGCTTTCCAAGCAGGACTACGATATTGTCGCCGTGATCGGCGACGGTGCCATGACCGGGGGCTTGTCTTTCGAGGGACTCTCAAACGCCGCTCAGAGCGGCGAGGCTATGGTCGTGATCCTGAACGACAACAATATGTCCATCGCGGAGAATGTCGGCGGGACTTCCAAAATGCTGCAGTCGATGCGTATCAAGCCTGCCTATCTGAATTTCAAAAGACGCTATCGCCGTCTTTTCAGCCATCTGCCCGCGCTTTATCGCTTCAATCACGGAATCAAGGAATGGTTCAAGTCTCATCTGATCCTGTCGAACATGTTCAGCGAGATGGGATTCGAATACCTCGGACCCGTCGACGGACATGATCTGAAAGCACTTGAAAATGTGATTCGCTGGGCGCGCGATATGCGCAGGCCCGTTCTCGTACATGTCCTGACTCGCAAGGGCAAGGGCTGCTCCTTTGCCGAGAAGGACCCGGAAAAGTACCATGGCGTGGGGCCCTTCGACCCGATCAGCGGCGAACTTGCGGAGGAGGGAGAGACCTTTGCCGCCCGTTTCGGCAAAGCGCTGTGCTCGTTTGCCGAAAAAGACGAAAAGATTACCGCAATCACGGCCGCCATGGCCGGCGGCACGGGGCTTGAGGACTTTGCCTCGCGCTTTCCCTCCCGTTTCTTTGATATCGGCATTGCCGAGGAGCATGCCGCCGCCATGGCCGGCGGCATGGCAAAGCAGGGACTCCTTCCTGTCTTTGCCGTGTATTCGACCTTCCTCCAGCGTGCGTATGACATGCTGATCCACGATATCTCTCTTCAGCATCTGCACGCCGTGTTTGCGGTCGATCGCGCCGGCCTGGTCGGACGCGACGGAGAAACGCATCAGGGAAGTTTCGATCTCAGTTATCTTTCAAGCGTCCCTGGCATGAGCATCTACTGCCCGGCATCATTCTCAGAGCTGGAGAGCATGCTCGACATGGCGCTGTACGACTGTGACGGCCCGGCGGCGATCCGCTACCCCCGCGGAGGAGAGGGCGTATACCACTCAAATCACTGTGAAACGGAATACGTTCTGCGCAGCGGAAGCGATATCACGATTGTGAGCTATGGCGTTATGATCAATGAAGCGCTTGAGGCGGCCGACCGGCTGAAGGAAGAGGGGATCTCCGCGGAGATCGTCAAGCTCGGACGCGTCCGCCCGAACGGATTTGAAACCGTGTGCGAGTCCGTGCGAAATACCGGGCGCCTGATCGTCACGGAGGACGTCTGCGCTTTCGGCTCCGTCGGAGCCCAGATCCTCGCCGCACTTGCCTCGCGCCCGCTTGCATTCAGCTTTCGCCTTCTGAATCTCGGAGACGGTATCGTGCCGCATGGCAGCGTGAGCGAACTGCGCCGCTTTTGCGGCATCGACGCGAAGGCGATCGTCTCCCGGGCGAAGGAGCTTTTGGCCGGAGGCGACAAATGAAGAAGATGCGTTTGGACCAGCTCGTTTTCGAGAGAGGCTTCACCGAGAGCCGGGAGCGCGCCAAAACGACGGTCATGAGCGGCATCGTTTTTGTCAACGGCCAGCGCGCCGACAAACCGGGAATGCCTGTTTCTCCGGATGCCGTCGTTGAAGTCCGCGGCGAGGCCTTGCCTTTTGTCAGCCGCGGCGGTTATAAACTGGATAAAGCGCTTAAGGTCTTTCCCGTCGATCCGAGGGATAAGACCTGCATCGACTGCGGCGCCTCGACCGGCGGCTTTACCGACGTGCTGCTGCAGCACGGCGCGGGGAAAGTGTATGCTGTCGACGTCGGCTACGGTCAGCTTGCCTGGAAACTTCGCAGCGATCCCCGCGTCGTGAATCTGGAGCGCTGCAATCTTCGCTATGTAAGTGAGGAACAGATCCCGGATAAGCTGGACCTGGCCGTAATGGACGTTTCCTTTATTTCTATCCGTCTTGTCCTTCCTGCCGTTCAGGCATTGCTCAAGCCCGGCGCCGACCTCATCTGCCTGATCAAGCCGCAGTTTGAGGCCGGACGGGAAGAGGTCGGGAAAAAAGGCGTCGTTCGGGATGAGAGCGTCCACCGCGAAGTCGTCAGGACGATCGCCGCGTTCGCACCGACGATCGGTCTTTCCGTCGTTGGGCTTGATTATTCCCCGATCAAAGGACCCGAGGGAAATATCGAATACTTATGCCATATGATCAATGAGCCCGGGAAAGATGCGGCCTTAGATATCGACGCGCTGGTCGCGCGATCCCATGATAATCTCTTGAAAGCCGGAGGAAAGGACTATGATAGCGATCTGTCCCAATCCGTATCGAGACACTGATCTGCACTCTACCCGCAGGGCGCTTGCCCTGCTTGAGGCCGAAGGAAAGGAATGCGCGGTCTGCCCTGTGTTTGCGCAGGGCGGAGAGGATATCCTCCCCGAGGATATCGAATACCGCGAGATCGCCTCGCTTGGCGACGACTGCGAAATGATGATCGTCATCGGCGGCGATGGCACGATCCTCTCCGTCGTCCGTGCGCTGGGCGGGAGAGCGATCCCGATCCTTGGCGTTAATCTCGGCACCAAGGGCTTTATGACGGCTCTGGAAGCGGATGAACTCGATGAGATCGTCCGCGCAGTCCGCGGTGAACTGCGGATCAGCGAGCGCATGATGCTTGACATTTCCATCGAGCGGGACGGAGAGGTGATCTATTCCGATCTCGCGCTGAACGACGCGGTCATTCACGGCTACGGCGAATGCATCAATATCACCGCCTTCTGCGATAACGACAGGATGATCGCCTATTCCGGCGACGGCGTGATCGTCGCTTCACCGACCGGCTCGACCGGCTATTCCATGTCTGCCGGCGGACCGATCGTGGAGCCTGAGGCCGCCGCCTTTATCCTCACGCCGATCTGCGCGCACGCCATCGGCGCGAAGCCCTTCGTCATCGGCACGAAGAAGCTGATCTCCGTTACGACGGAGAAGCTGAACACCCGCCGCGCATATCTTTCCGTCGACGGCAATTCCGTCATGGATCTCGCCAGCGGGGACAGGATGCTGATCCGCCGCAGCGAGCACAGCACGCTTATGGCGCGTCTGAAAAACAAATCATTTTTTGAGATCGTTTTCGAGAAATTATAATGGAGGACAGGAAAAGATGAAACCCGGAAGACAGAGTGTGATCCTGGATATCATCACACATCAGAATATCGAGACCCAGCGTAAGCTTCAGGAGGCCCTGCTCGAGCGCGGCGTGAAGAGCACTCAGGCGACCCTTTCCCGCGACATCAAGGATATGCGTCTGGTGAAGGAGCTCGGCGCCAACGGGATCTATTACTATACCGTCTCCGGCAAATCCGAGGAAGACGACGCCAAGCAGAGGCTGCAGAAGATCGTGCGCGAGAGCGTGGTCTCCTATCAAACGGCGATGAATATTCTGGTCATCAAGACCATTCCCGGTCTTGCTTCGGCTGTCTGTGCGGCTGTTGACGTGATGTCCATTGAAGGACTCGTCGGAACGCTGGCCGGCGACGATACCGCATTTGTCGCGATGAAGAGCCTTGAGAGCTGCGAGAAGCTGTTCACGGAGCTGCAAAGCATCATCAGAGGGAAATAAGAGCGTCTTTTGCGGGGGATTGCCATGCTGAACGAACTTCACATTGAGAATATCGCCGTGATCGAGCGCGCCGACATCAGCTTCACTCCCGGACTCAATATCCTTACAGGCGAAACTGGCGCGGGCAAGTCTATTGTGATCGATTCGATCGGCGCGGTGCTCGGCGATCGCGTCAGCCGCGAGCTTGTTCGGCGCGGGGCGGAGCGCGCCCTCGTGACGGCTTCCTTCGATATGACCGAAGAAGCGGAGCGGTTTCTGCGTGACAGCGAGATCGAAGCCGAGGACGAGCTGATCCTTCAGCGCAGGATCGGCTCCGACGGGAAAAGCTCCTGCAGGATCTGCGGCGTCCCGGTCAGCGCGGTTCAACTTAAGGAGCTCGCGTCCGCGCTCGTGGATATTCACGGCCAGAATGACGGCCGCCAACTGATGGATGAAAAGAGGCATCTATCTTATCTCGATCGTTTTGGCGCGCTGGACAGCGCGCTTGAATCCTACGAAAAGGCATGGCGTCATTTCTGCGGCCTGCGCAGAGAGATCGACGCCCTGCGGATGGATGAAGAGGAAAAGGAACGCGTTCGCGACCGTCTGCAGGACAGGATCGATACGCTCTCAAGGGCTGATCTGAAAAGCGGCGAATACGAGGAGATCTCTTCGCGCCTCGCTCTGCTGCGCAATTCCGAAAAGCTTACCGAAGCGATCGAGAATGCCTGCGGCCTTCTCTACGACGGCGATGAGAACGCAGTCACTCTTGCGCAGACCGCAGAGGGCTATGCGCAGCGAGCGG
>CAMVJF010000011.1 GCA_947167725.1 uncultured Clostridia bacterium
CTTGCTTGCTTGCTTGCTTGCTTGCTTGCTTGCTTGCTTGCTTGCTTGCTTGCTGAGGGATCATATGCCATCGTGTCCTCCATGTCAACGGTTTTTTGTATTTTCCTTCTGTCGGCGGGCGGCCGCTCATTCGTTCCCCGTCAGGAACGCCAGCATCCTCTCGTAATACGACGCCATCAGCCGGAACGCATTTTCGTAGTAGACCGTGTTCCCGACCGTCGTAAGATAGTCCTCGAGCTGCCGGAGCAGGAACTCGTTTCTGTCCGCGCCGACAAGCTGCGCGCCCTTTCTCAGCCACCTGTTCTCGCTCTGCACCTCGTCGCTGTATGCCGGGAGCGCGGGCAGGCCCAGCGCCTCGTTCACGCCGCCGCCCCGGCCGTCCTCCTCGATGAGGACGCTCCGCTGTCGGCGGCTGAGCCTGTAGATATGCGCGTGCACGCGGAAGCCGACGTGCAGATCGCACTCGTCATACACCGCGAAGGCCTCCGCGCTCGGCGTCAGCTCGACGAGCTCCGCGAAGCCGAGCGCCTCGACGCTCCTGCGCTTGCTCTCATAGTCGGCGGTCTGCCTGCCCCGGTGCAGGACGTATTTGATCTGCGAGGCCGGGAAGGCCCCGTGGAGATAGCGCAGCAGCGGCTCGACGAAGACCTCGTTGCGCCTGACCGCGGGGTCGGACACGCAGATCACCGGTCTCTCGCCGTCGTACGGCCGAAGGCGAAGCTCATGCACGCGTTCGAGATCGTACCACGCGGGGCAGCCCGTCATGACCGCGCTTTCAAAGCCCGCGGCCCTCAGCGCCTTGACAGAAAAGAGGTCCCGGCAGGAGAGCCCCCCGTTCCCGTCGATCTTCTCGAAAAGCCTGCGCGTATCCGGCTCGAAGGCGTAGCGGTAGGGGAGCATCTGGCTCCGGCTTGCGCCCTTCCAGCCGCCGCCGATGATCTTCAGCGGCGCTGTGATCCGGCACGCGGCTGCGACGTCGAAGTTCGCGCGGATATCCCGCTGATAGATCGGTCCGCCGGAGAACACGACCAGGTCGCAGGCGTTGATCTCCTCAAAATCCTCGGCAAGCCGTTTCCGGGAATACACCTTGACCTCCGCGCCGCCCGGAAATGTGTTTTCGAGCAGCGCCCGGCTCCGGGCCTCGATCAGCGAGTCCCCGGCGTTCCCGTAGGCTCCGGAAAGCAATGCGATCCTCATACCGGCCTCAGATCATGTCCCAGGTGAGGATGGTATCCTCAGCCAGATCCCGGACGAGCTTCCTGCCGAGCACGATGTCGGTATATGCCGGGGAGATCCCCGTCCCGGGGCGCTTCGGCATCAGGTCTTCCTTATGAAGCGTCTCTCCGGCCTTCATGTCGCGCGTGAGGACGAGCGAGCGTCTGGCCTCTCTTCTCGGCACGCGCTCGCAGTCCAGCACCGTCTTTTCCCCGCTGCCGAGGACGGTGTCGATCCAGCGAAAGTTTGCGATCGCCCTGGCGAAATCCTCGGGCTCTCCCGCGTGATAATGGTCGTTGCCGGGCAGCGTCTTGTCCAGCGTGAAGTGCTTCTCGATGACCTCCGCGCCGAGCATGTAGGCCGCGGCGAGCGTCATCATCGTCTCGTCGGGCGCGACGTGGTCGCTGAAGCCGACCTTCAGCTCCGGGAAATCCCGCTTCAGCGTCTGGATGATGCGCAGATTGGCGTTCTCCGGCGCGGTCGGATACGACAGCACGCAGTGCAGGAGCGTGAGATCCCGGCAGCCGGATTCCTTCAGCGCCCGCACGGCCTCGTCGACCTCAGAAAGATAGGCCGCCCCGACCGACAGGACCACCGGCTTTCCCTTCGCGCCGATGTGGCGGATAAAGGGCAGGTTGGAGAGGTCGGACGAGCTGATCTTATAGAAGTCGACCAGCTCCTCGAGATAATCCGCCGAGGCGTAGTCGAAGGGGGTGGAGGTGAAATCGAGCCCCTTGCCGTGCGTGTATTCGCTCAGCTCGCGATACTCCGCCTCGCCGAAGCTGTCGAATTTCAAAAACAGCTCGTACTGCGTTTTCGTGGGCTCCTTCGTCGTATCCCAATAGGCGGGGGAGTTTTTGGACACGATCGTGCCCGCCTTGTAGGACTGGAATTTCGCGCAGTCGATCCCCGCCCCGGCGGCCTTGTCGATATACAGCTTGGCCGCCTCCAGCGGAGAAATGCCCATCACGCGGGCAGTGTCGTAATAGTTCACGCCGATCTCGGCGATCACATAGGGTTTTGCGGCTCTCATGCCCTTTCCTCCCTTTTCGGACGCTTCTTAATGGAACTTTCCCTGTTCCTTCAGCTGATAAAAATGCTCTTTGTCCCGAAACTTGAATACCCTGGCCGGATGGCCGCCGGCAACGGCGCAGGCGGGGATCTCGCCGCAGACGACGCTTCCGGCCTGAATGACGGCGCCCTCACCGATGTGGCTGCCGCCCAGAACGATCACGCGGTCGCCCAGCCAGACGAAATCGTCGATGACGATGTCCCTGCAGATGTAGCTCGAGTCGTACGGGATCTCCGTTCCCTCATCGTAGTTGTGATTCTGGGTGATCAGGAGGCAGCCTCTGCCCGAGTGAAAGTATCGTCCGATGCGGACGGTGCCCCTCCCTTCGATCTCCATCCCGTTGAAGTTCACGTGATCGGAAAGATAGGTCTTGCCAGTCACGCGCGACCTGCCGTTCACCTTGAGATGCTCGCCGCAGGAGGCGGCCTGTTTTCTGACGGCGCGCGTATAGCGGGCGCTTTTCAGATCGCGTACGATCTTCCGCAGCTTTCCCCATACGCTGCCGAGTATTTTTCGTATCATGCTCACTTATCCGTCCTCCGCGCTCTCTCGATCTCTGCGCGCCTCACAGTTCGTTGATCAGATCCATCACGCGCTTCCGGCCGTTTTTCAGATCGTGGCTCAGCAGCATCGTCTGGAAGCGGCGGCGGCTCTCTCCGCTCATTTTCAGATACATCCGCAGCGTCGCCTCGATGACCTCGTCCGTCGGGTCGAGCCCGAGGTAGGAAAAGCCGTTTTCTCCGCTGACGAAGCCGTGCTTCTCCTCGCGTTTGTTCTGCGACATGGCGATCGTCGGGATGCCCAGCATCGCGACCTCATAGCCCGTCCGTCCGCGGGACGTGACGGCGACGTCGCAGTGCGACATCAGCTCGGGCATGTTCGACACGTCGTACAGCACGCGGATGTTCGGATAGTCGTTGTACGCCATGAGCGCGTCCACGTTCTGCTTCGCCCGCCCGAGGACCACGATGAATTCATACGCGGCGTACTCGTTCTTCGTGATGATGTTCAGCAGCCTGTCCGTGTAGTTCTTCGGGTCGGCTCCGCCGAAGCTGATCAGCACCCGCTCGACCCGCTCCCGGATCGGGATCGGCTCGTAGAGCAGGAAGGTCTTGCCGCAGATATAGTACTGCTCTCCCGCCCGCACCCGGGGGGAGGGCTGCTCCTGGAACAGCGCGTTGAAGACCAGATCCGCCTTGAGGGCCCCTTCTCCGTCGTCCTCGAAATTTACGATCTTCGCATGCGGCAGGGCCGCCCGCAGCACGGTCATATAGTCGGCGGAGGTCGAGAGGATGTCGTTGATAAAGACCGTGTACTGCTTTTCCCTGCAGCGTGCGAAGAGCTCCCCGACCCCGTCGACCGGGAGCAGCGTATGCGTCGTCCGGCCGAACACCCTCGGATCGGTCTGGTTGAGGTCGTAATAGATATCCGGCTTGACGAAGAACTCGTCCGCGAGCTCCAGCGCCCGGTAGACGTGCCCCATGCCTCTCGAGTTGCTGCCGTTGACGTAGATGGCCACCGACTGGGGAGAGAGCGCGGCGGCCACGCTGCGCAGATCCTCGAAGCTGTCGACGTCCTGCGCCTCGTTCTCCGGGATCTCATAGACGTCGACCTTTTCTCCGATGCGGGTCTGCGGCGTCACGACGGAGGCCCTGGAAATGACAAAGGCGCCCGTCTCCAGCCAGCAGGGCGGCAGATACTGCCGGTTCAGCCGCTCGGCGTAGTTCGGGACCTTTTTCCCGTCCCTCTCGCCCCAGGACAGATGCGGCTTGTTGATCGCGCTGATCACGGTGTCGAGGTCCTGCGCGATCGCGTATTCGATGGCCGCGTCCAGCGTCTCCGTGCGCAGCGTCGGGGAGGTGGGCTGCATCGTGACGACATAGTCCCAGTCCGCGTCCCGCGGCACGGCGTCGGCGATGACCGCGTCCAGCGTGACGGCGTCGCCGCAGAGCGCCGCGTCGCGCCGTTTGACCGCCGCGCCCATCTGTTCGGCGATGATGCGGACCTCCGGCGAGTCGGTCGTCACGACGACGTCCGTGATGTATTTCGAGCGCTGTGCGTTCCGGATCGCGTAATAGACGAGCGGATGCCCGCCGATGATCCGGATATTCTTGTTGGGGATCCCCTTCGACCCGGCCCTCGCCGGGATGACCGCAAGGATCTTCATGTCTTTTCCCCTTTCCGAAGAAGCATGTCAGGGAGCGATCTCACCTTGGCGAGCAGAGGCTTGAGGTCCCTGCTGCGGATAAACTGCGCGATCTCCCTCCGCATCCAGACGGCGGCGCCCGCCGCGAGCGCGAAGAGAAGGCCGATGATCGAATAGCGCACGATGCTGTTCAGATAGAGCAGCTGCACCGCGAGCATGAGGACCACGAACACGGCCAGGAAGGACAGATTGAAGCGGGTATCGTACCAGTCGAGCTTCCCGAGCCGCCGCACGAACAGGAAGTGGACGCCGAACATGACCGCGTAGCCCGCCAGCGTCGTATAGGCCGCGGCCACATAGCCGAACAGGGGGATGAAGATCAGATTGAGCACGATGTTCAATACCGCGGCGATCGTGGTGCCGATGGCGATGTATTTTTGTTTTTTGCTGAAGGTCTCGATGTTCACATACAGCGAGTACACGAACTGGAACACATAGGCCACCATCACGGGCGGGATGACCGCGAGTCCGGCCAGATAGCCGCGGCCGCCCATCAGCAGCAGGATGTCCGGCGCGATCATCAAAAAGCAGAACACGACGAAGCCGAAGAACAGCAGATAGGGGCGGGAGGCCTTTTTCAGCGCCGCGTAATCCTGCCGGTCCATCTGCTCATAGGCCCAGGGCGACCAGGCCGTGTTCATCGAGGTCCACAGGATCGAGACGATCATCGAGCAGGAGTAGGCCACGCTGTAGAGCGCGTTCGCCTCCTTGCCGCACATCCTGGTGATCATGATCCGGTCGCTCGAGACCAGCAGCCGTCCGGACAGCACGTGCAGGATCAGCGGCAGCGAGATCATCAGCGCGTATTTCCAGTATCCCGTGTCGACGCGCCGGCCGCGCAGCAGGAAGATCGCGTAGATGACCATGTGCAGCAGGATCGAGATCGTATAGGTGCCGATCAGCCGGCCGGACAGCTTGTTTTGAAAGAAGATCACGCAGAGGATGCCGCTGACCGCGCACAGCACCGAGCTGCCGAGTGAGAGCGAGACCGAGAGCTTGTAGCGGTATTCCAGCCGGTTTTTGATCTGCAGCATCTGCATCGCGGGGGAAAACATCGGGATCAGAAAGAGGAGGAAGAATTCCAGCTCGTTGAGACTCAGCAGCCGCTGCAGTCCGCCCTTGAACGGCAGGGACAGCAGGAAGAACGCCATGGTCGTGAGCGAGCCCAGGACCAGGACGGACGAGATGTATTCGTTCAGCTTCTCCTTGAATTCAAACTTGGCCAGCGTCACGGAGGTGTGGAGGTCCAGCGTGAAGACGCTGGCCAGGATCGTCGCCCATGAGGCGAAGTTGGCGTAGTCGCCGATATCGCTCTTCGCCATCAGCCGCGTGAAGATCGGCATGGTGATAAAGCCGATCCCCTTCAGCATGAAGTTCGCGACGGTATACCACACCCCGGATTTTAATGCTTTTTTAGCAGATGAGCTTTCCATTTCATCCTTCCTCGGGAGCAGCCTTGCACCTGATCTGCGGATCGATCCTGCGAATCTCCGCGACGATGTTTTCCAGCGCGTTTGTCTTCCAGAATTCGCCCGCGTCCCGCATGTCTCCCGGGGCGGCGATCGCGTCCGGCACGTCCTCCGCGCGCGTGATATAGCTTGCGAAGCCCGCGTCGACGAGCGGCTGCATCACCTCGTAGTGCCCGACCTTCAGGAGCAGCGTCCTCAGTCCGAAAGCAAGTCCCTCATAGACGGCGGTCGAATACACGCCGATCTGCATATCGCTCTCGGCGAAGCAGCGATAGATGCTCTCGCCGTTCCCGTCGATCACCTCGATGCCCGGCGCGCACAGCGCGGGGCAGCTCGTTTTCCAGCTCCCGGTCTCCGCCGGGTGCAGCTTGAAGAGGATGCGGTACCCGCTCTCCGGCAGCAGGGCGCGCAGCGCCGCCGCCAGCTCCGCGAGATACGCTCCGACCGTGATCTGCGAGATGAAGAGGATCGTGTACCTCGCGTCGCCGCGCGGTTTGCCCCGATAGCTCGCGACCTGCTTTTCGAAATACGGATAGCCCACGGAAATGAGCGCGCTCTCGTCGATCGGAAGGCGGAGCCTGCTCTTCCAGAAATCGGAGAAGAGGAACATCATGTCCGGGAACTGCTTGATCCGCACGCCCTCGGCGTAGCGATAGGCGATATGCTCCTCATGGATCGTGCCGTGCTGCAGCTCGACGACCGGGATGCCCAGCTCCTTCGCCGTTTCGACGAAGAGCATTTTGCTGCTGGCGTAGGAAACGACCACGACGGCCAGCCGGGGGGAGAGCCTCCTGAGCAGTCTGCGGAGGGCGCGTTTCTCACCGGGAATGATCTCGGCGTACTCCCTCATGCGCTCGATCAGCGCGTCCTCACGGAAGCTGCAGCCGTAAAACTCTTTCATCTCCCGGAGCGCCGGCGTCACCGCGGCGCGGATCTCTTCCCGGATCGCCCTGTGTCTCTTCGGCCGGAGGCGCACAAAGAGCTTCCTCCGGAGCGCGGCGATCTTCTGGATCCGGTCATAATAGAGGAGATTCGGCGTGTTCGTCGGTCCGAGATGCCGGCCGTGAAACGCTTTCTCGAGCGTGGCCGTGTGCTCGAAGCGCCGGCTCAGCTCGTCGGTATAGACGCACTCGAAGTATTCGCCGCATTTCAGCCTCCGCTCGTGGTCGAAAAAGAGGATGTCCGTCCTCCCCCGCACGCGCAGCGGGCGCAGGAGATACCCGAGCTTTTCCCAAAAGCCCGGGGCGCGCTCCGCGGAGGGCGCGGCCTTTCCCAGCCCGAGCTTTTCCGCGCAGATGATATGGTTCCACAGCTCGAAGCGCAGGTATGGCCAGTAATTGCATCCGTTTGCCTCGGCGTGATACAGATCGTATTTCTTTTCGATCTCCAAAAACTTCTCTGAATCCATAAGCCATCCACTTTCAAATACGCAGCGCCTGCGCCTCTCGAAAGAAGAAAGCGCCCTCCCCGCGGATCGTGGGTTTGGCGCTTCGTTCGCGCGCCGGAGCGGCGGGCCGTACCGGCCGTCCGGAGCAAGACCTCGAAAGAGGCAAAACAAACCCGATAATTCATGGCATTATACCATAAATGCGGGAAATTGGCAAATAGAATAATCTCCCCCGCGGCGGGCGCACGGGCGGAAACGCGGGCAGACGGCGGGGTTTCCCCCGCCGTCTGCGCAGATCACAGATAGATGATAATCAGTCCCGTCAGCATCCCCAGGACCGCGAGGGCCGCGGGCAGCTTCGATTTCCACATCAGGATCGACTCGGGAAGCAGCTCGCCGAACACGACGTACAGCATCGCGCCGGACGCGAAGCTCAGCGAGATCACCAGCGCGGTCGGGCTGATGGCGCCGATGAGGAAGCCTATCAGGGCCCCCAGGATGGTCGGCGCGCCGGAGAGGGCCGTCACGGCCACGGAGTGCCGTTTTCTCATGCCGCCCGAGATCAGCGGCACGGCCACGGCCATGCCCTCCGGGATGTTGTGCAGGCCGATCACCGCGGCCATGATCAGCCCGCCCCGGTTGGAGAGGAGCTGATCGGCCGTCGTGGCGAAGGACGCGCCGATCACCATGCCCTCGGGCACGTTGTGCAGCGCGATGGCCGCCGCCATCACCAGCCCGGCCAGGAACAGGCCGCTGCGGGGCTGGCGCCCCTCCATATGCTCCTGCAGGTGGTTGGCGTGGGTCAGCTCCTCCAGCGAGTCCGCGGTCCGCGGGTGGTTCTCGTCGATATGCGCCACCTCGTGGTTCGTCGCCCTGTCGATCCATGCGTTGAGCAGCGCGATCACCACGAAGCCGACGGTCACCCCGATGATCACCAGCCAGACGACGTCCGCAACGCCCTCGGCGTTCAGCGCCTCCGTCAGCAGATCGAAGCAGACCACCGCGGTCATGACGCCGGCCGCGAAGGACAGCAGCAGGCTGACGGTCTTATCCGAATCCTTCCGGAACAGGCAGGCGACCACGCCGCCCATCCCCGTCCCGCCTATGCCGGCGATGGCCGTGATCCCCACCAGAAGCCAGATCGGGCCCATGAGTGTTTCCCCTTTCTTTCTCTTCGGGAGAGTGTTTCTTTCTCTTGCTGCATCATAGCACATTCCGTACGGCAAGTGCAAGCGGGACGGGAGCCGAAGCTCCCGTCCCGCTTCATTTTTTCCGAAGCCCGCCCGCGCTTATTTCACGAGCCCCTTGTCGGTCTTGACGACGTGGCGGAAGATCTCCTCGAAGCGGTCGAGCGCCTCGTCGATGATCTCGGGCGTGTCGGCGAGCGAGGTGTAGAGACGGCTGCCCGCCAGCGTCACGATGCCGTTCGCCATATAAGCGGCGCCCATGCGCTCCATGGAGTCCTTGCGGACGTACATCATATCCTTGTGCTTGAGCAGGCCGAGCGCGGACTTGAGGAAGCTCATGGACGAGAAGTCGAAGCTCATCGCGCCGGTGCACTCGAGGTGTACGATCGAGCCCTGGTTGTAGGCGACGTAGGGCAGGCCGTACTTGTCGAGCAGGAACTTCAGCCCGTCGCACAGACGGTCGCCCATCCTGCCCGCGACCTCACAGGCGTTGGTGCGCTCGATCTCCCGGATGGCGGTGTATCCGGCCAGGCAGGAGAGAGGATTCGCCGCGAGCGTGCCGCCGACGTAGGCGCGGTGCTTGCCGGTCGCGAGTCCCGCGGCCATGAGCTGCGCGTACTCCTTTTTCCCGCCGACGCCGCCGGCCGACGGGTATCCGCCGGCGACGATCTTGCCGAAGACGGTAAGATCGGGGACGACGTCGAAATAGCCCTGCGCGCCGCCGAGCGCCACGCGGAAGCCGGTGACGACCTCGTCGAAGATCAGCAGCGCGCCGTACTGGTCGCAGAGCGCGCGCACGCCCTTGTTGTAGTCGTGCGCGACCGGGCGCGTGCCGCTCTCGGGGCCGACCGGCTCGACGATGACGGCGGCCGTGCCGCCGCTGAGGCGGTTGCGGCGCAGCATCCTCTCGAGCATGTCCAGATCGTTCGGGCGCACCTCGTCCGTCTGGCTGAGCGCGCCGCCGGGGATGCCGAAGGATTCCAGCAGCGCGCGGCTGCCGGGGATCTTCAGACCGTAGACCATCTGATCGGACCAGCCGTGATACGCGCCGCCGACCTTGATGATATGCTTCTTCCCGGTGGCGATGCGCGCGATGCGCAGCGAGGCGAGAACGGATTCCGTCCCGCTGCCGAGCATGCGGAACATTTCGACGTTCGGCATATGCCGGTTGATCTCCCGGGCGATCAGCATCTCCGACTCGTGGAGCAGACCCGTGACCGGGCCGCACTCATTGAGCAACTCGATCACCTTCTCGCGGACGGGGGCGTAGTTGCTGCCGAGGATCGTCGGGCCTCCGGCCTGCAGGAAGTCGATATAGCGGTTGCCGTCCTTGTCGTAGAGATACGCGCCCTCGGCCCTGGACATGCACATGGGGAAGGGCTTGTTGAAGGCGAGGTTGTGCTGCACGCCGCCGGGGATGTACTTCTGCGCCTCCTCGAACACGGCATGCGAGGCCTTGCACTTTTCGTCATAGTAGGGCAGGACGACGTTGTTGTAGTATTCGTCGGATACCTCCCAGATCGGCTGATCGGTCAGCGCCCTGAGCTTGGCGTTGATCTCCTTCGGGTCGTCCCAGCGGCTGATCCCGCAGTTTTTCATTTCGCTTCTTCCTCCTTCTGCTTCTGTTTCCGCGCGCGCTCGTTGGTATCGATCGAGCCGCGGAATACGACGTAGGTGTCGTACAGGTATTCGGTCGTCAGATTCAGGGCCATGTTGATCCCCGTGACAAGGTATTCGTTCCAGTGCAGGTCCTCGGCCAGATAGTTGCCGAGGATCGTGCTCAGCGGCGTAAAGACGAGGTAGAACAGCGCGACCAGCAGCATGGCCTTGGGCACGTTGTTCGCACTCTGGAAGGTGAATTTGCGGTTGAGCGTGAAGTTCCACAGCACGGAGCAGACGAGCGCGATGAGGTAGCAGGGCCAGTAGCTCCAGCTCGTCAGCTCGTTGAGCAGCGTGAACACGCCGATCTCGATCACGCCGGCGGAGATGGAGAACAGCACGAATTTGACCGCCCGCAGCACTTCCTTTTTCCTGTTCGCTTCCATTGTCCTCATCCTTTCTTTTTTCGGGAGTATTTGAGCAAATAGCCCTGCCGCATCAGCAGGCACTCGAAGAGGCCGAGCCCGGCGCGGATGCCCAGCGCGCGGCAGTGCAGCGCGGCGATCGCGGCCTTGTCCGTCAGCATGCGGAGCGCCGCGCTGTCGTCGGCGTCTCCGCCGCAGACAAAGGCGCCGAGACCCGGGTAAAAGACCGCGGCGTTGTTTCCCAGCAGCCTCACGAGCTCCCGCTCGTCCTTTGCACAGGGGATCTTCGCGCCGATCATCTGCGCCGCGTCGTCGAGCTGGGTGCGAAGCGTCGTGCGCAGCATGCTCCACGCTCTCGACGCCTCGCCGTCCTCCAGGTCGGCGTTGGGGAAGCGCTCCCGCACGCGCGCGAGCAGCGCCGCGCCGTCCGCGCGCGGGGGGATGGGCTCGTCACAGCGCAGGCTGCGGCGGCACAGCTCCTCGAGCAGCGCCGCCCGGCGCAGGGCCTCACCGCGGTCGACGGCGCAGATCAGCACGCCGTGGTGCTTCATCAGCACCGTGTGCGCCCCCGTCGCGAGCGCCGCGGCGACGGCCTCCTTCAGCTTCTTCGTGCCGGGCAGGGCGTATGCCGCCCAGGCGACGCCGCCGAGCGTCTCCCGCTCCTCTCCGGAGAGGCGGAGCTGTTCCGGCGCGCTCAGGCCGAGCGCCGTGGCGCAGGGCTGATGGGTGTGGATCACGAAGCCGACCTCGCTGAACAGCCGGTAGGCCGCGTCGTGGATCCCCTTCTCGCTGGAGGGCTTGCGGCTTCCCTCCAAGCTGCCGTCCGTGAGACAGCAGCGCACGATGTCGTCCGCGCTCATGTTCTCATAGCCGAGGCCGCTCGGCGTGATCGCGAAATGCGTCTCGTCCAGCCTGGCGCTGAAGTTGCCCCAGGTGCGGGCCACCAGTCTGTTTTCGAGCAGCAGCCGCCCGGTTTCGGCGACCTGTTCCAGAAGGATTCTTTCGTCCATATTGCCTCAGCTTTCCTCGCCGTTGAGGAGGGCGAAGTTCTTTTTGTTGCTCTCGTACAGACGGCGAAACACGCGGTAGTTTTTCTCATAGACCGCGCGGTTGTCCTCGTTCGGCTCGTAGCGGTGCAGCGGCCGGATGAGCGCGGCGGCCTCCTCGAGGTCGGAGAAGATCCCGCTGCCGACGGCGATCAGCATGGCCGCGCCGATCGCGCCGACGTCCTTTGTATCGGCCACGGTCTCGACGGCGCGTCCGGTAATGTCCGCGAGGATCTGGCAGGTGACGGGCGAGAGCGCGCCGCCGCCGACAAAGCGGAGCACCGGCGAGGTCTTCACCTTCTTGTCCTGACATTCCAGCATCCAGCGCAGGTGGAAGCAGACGCCCTCCAGCACGGCGCGGATCATCTGCGTCTCGCGGGTCTCGATCTTGAGATTGAAGAACATGCCCGCGGCGTTCGGGTCCTCAAAGGGGCAGCGGTTGCCGTGCATCCACGGCGTGAAGAGCACGCCGCCCGAGCCCGCCGGGATCTTCGAGATCGCGTCGGACATATAGTCGTAGAGGCTCTCGTAGGCGCTCTCCGTGGCGTCCGCGACGTTGATCTTGTGCAGATAGGCCTCGATCTCGTCCTCCACCAGATGGGCCTTGACCCACTCGAAGCATTTTCCGGCGGTCTCCATCTCGGCGAAGTAGTTGTACTTGCCCTTCTGCGCGCCGACGATGCCGGCGATCATGGAGACGATGTCGACCTTCTGCTCTTCGATCACGGTCGATACCCAGCCGGAGGTGCCGGAGTAAACGTGCGTGTCGCCGCTGTGCGTCGCGCCCGCGCCCACGCCGATCAGCGTCGCGTCCCCGCCGCCGCCGTACACGGGCGTTCCTGCCGCAAGTCCGAGCTCCGCGGCGGCCTTTTCCGTCAGCGTCCCGGCGATGTCCGTACACTCGATCAGCCGCGGCAGGTGCTTCTCGTCCACGCCGTACATCCTGCACAGCGCGCCGCTCCAGCCCTCGTGTCCCCTGCGGGTGTCATAGAGGAAGGTGGAATAGGCGCTGTCGCGCGTCATGACACACTCGCCCGTGCAGCGGCAGATCAGGTATTCCTTGACGTCCAGCCATTTATAGGCCCTGGCGAAAAGCTCCGGCTCGTTTTTCTGCACCCACTTGTATTTCCACAGCGGGTCCTTCACGCTGGTGGAGGCGGCGCGGGTGCGTACGAGGCTGTTGAGCAGCATCGGCAGCGCAACGCCGGAGACGGTGATGCCGTGCGTCTGGCATTCGCGGAACTCCTTCGTGGCGCGCTGGTCCATATAGCTCATCGCCCGGCGCAGCGCCCGGCCCTCCCGGTCGACCAGTACCATGCCCTGCATCTGCGAACAGAACGAGATCCCGCCGATCTCCTCCGGCCGGACCTCGACGCGGCCGAGCAGCCGGCGCGTGCTCCGGCACATGGCTCCCCACCACTGTTCGGCGTCCTGTTCGGCCCCGCCGTTGGGAAGGATATAGAGCTCATAGGCGTCGTATTCTCCGGCCAGAAGCCGGAGCTCCCTGTCGATGGCAAACAGACAGGTTTTCACGCCGGTGGTTCCTACGTCGTAGGCGATCGCATACAGCATGACCGGGCCTCCTTTTTTTGTTTTTTTCGCCGCTTCTCTCCTCCGGGCGCGAGCCCGGACGGCGAATGTCCGCCCGTTTTTTCTTTCGAGCTCCATTATACCGCCGCCGCGCCGAAAAATCCACCTCGATCTTCCCGGAAGAGCGCTTTTCCTCCCGAAAAAACGCCGCCCCAACGGTCTTTCTTTTCTTTTGTTCCGCCGTGTGTTATGATACGGGCAGAATCCAATCTTGCCGAGGAGGACTGCAAATGAAAGCGGTATGGCACGGCACGGCCGGCGTCGAGCTGATCCACGAGCAGGGAAGGCTCCTGTTCGATCCCTTCGTCCCGCTCAGGGGCTCTCCCGTGGATGTGAAGATCGGAGAATTCGACGGCTTTTCCGATATCTTCGTCACGCATTGTCACATCGACCACGTCGCCGATCTTCCGCGGATCGTGAAGCGGAACCCGGACGTGATGATCTACTGTACCGGGACGCCGTACAGGACCCTGCTGAAAAAAAGCGTCCCGGCGCGCAATCTGACCCGGATAGACTACGGGCAGGAATTGCGCGTCAAGGGCTTTACCGTCCGTGTCTACCACGGAAAGCACGCCGTCCTTCCCAGGGTCGATCTCGCGCGCGTCAGGAGCTGGCTCGGTTCCCCCGCCCGCGGGAACATCCCGAGGATCGCCGCGGAGTTCCTGACCTACCGGGAGAACGACGAGACGGCCTTTTATCTGATCGAGGCCGACGGCAAAACGATCTCCCTCATGGGGAGCATGAATCTGCGCGGCGACGTCGACTATCCGAGCGGCTCCGATCTGCTCGTGCTCCCCTACAACGGCTGGGAGGACAATTTCCCGCCCGCGCTCCGCATCGTCGAGCGGCTCGCGCCGAAGCGCATCCTTCTCGACCACTATGACGACACCTTCCCGCCGGTCTCCCCCTTCGTTGATCTCTCCCCCATCCTGCGGCAATACGGCGACCGCGTCGCCCCGATGATCCTGCGGAAGGTCGAGGAGATCTGAGCGATCCCGGATTCATTTCGTTAAGGATACTTTTTTACGACTTAGTCGATCTTGCCAACGAAACGGAAGATGATTTCGATTTCCTGCTGTCGGAAGCCGAAGTCGTCTTCCGTTGCTTCATGGACAATGATCTTCTCGATCAGAGCATTTAGAAGCTCCGCGGTCAGTTCTTTGGGGACACCGATCTGCTTGATCAGTTCGACCCATTTCTGCGCGTCATCGACGGTCTGCTTTTCTTCCGTCAATTCTGCTTTGCAGGTTTGGATCTTCTGTTCCTGTTCCTCCTGCTCCTTCTGATACCGCTGCGAGAGCATATTGAAATTGCTTTCCGTGATACGGCCGGCAGCCCAATCCTCGTACATTCTGGCAAACATGTTCCTTCTTTTCTTTCAGGGTTTGCTCAATCGCTTTTATATTAGCGCGGGAAGAGGTCACTTTTTCGTGCGCATCCGCGAGCGCGGCGTCGAGTTCATCCAGATCGGTCAGACCGTTCTCCTGCAAATACAGCAGCGTCTTTGCCATCGTTTTCAGATTGAAGGTCTTTCGTTTCTGCTGGGTTTGGGGAAAGTACTCCCCAACAAGTTCTGACTGCGGCAAAATTCGCTTATTACGAATTGTGGGCCACAGGTCGAACCTTGCTCTTAGTAAGAAACCGCGTCCCCCCGCGCTCATTTTTTTGTTTTTGATTTTTCTTCATATTCCGTTTTTGAAAAAACCGATAAAAAACAGGGCAGGCATCAAGTCAAAGATCACGCACAACTCTCGTTGCTGCGTGATTTTTGATGGACCTGATACCTGCCCTGGGCAAACGCTGACCCCATCAACTTTGGTACCTCCCGGATGTTTTGCGTCCTGGCTCCGTTATCTTTTCTTGCAATACACAAAGTATTCCTGCGAAAAGCTGACATCGTCAGACCACAAAATCCTCTCGGGATTCGCTCTCGCTGATAGAGTCACCGTTTTCAGTCTTCCACATTTGCTTGTGGGAGGACGGCTCACTATGCAAAAGTATTCCTTGCTGTGTTTTCAAACCAGCATTTAGAGGCATATCCCGCTGAAAACAGCGACGTTTTCATTCTTTTCCTGCTTTCAGTCGCCGCGGAACGCGATCAGTGCACGGCGCTTTTCCATTATTTCGTTGAGCAAAGCCGGATAATCTGCGTCGCTATCTGCACGCAGCAGCTCCGTCAGCTCCGAGAGCTGCTCATAGAGCGGGGTGAGCGCAAGGTTGCCCATCACGCCCTTGAGCGCGTGCGCGGCCTCGAAGGCGGCTTTTCGGTCGTCGCTTCGCAGAGCTGCTTCAAGCCTGTCAAAGCTGGCGTCGTCCAGGGCCATGTTGACAAGGCGGAGATAAAAAGTCTCGTTGTTCATGCAGCGGCCGAGACCCTCCCGGGTATTGGCGCCGAACTGCTGCAGCATGTCGATCGAAAGCATAGGCATTTCCTTTCTTCAGTAGAATTCAATTCCGCCGAGCCGTACGCTTTTCGTGCGGTACAGGGCCGTATCGGCATCCTTGAAAATGTCGTCGCCGGGATTTTCCCTGTCCCCGAAAGCCACGCCCACGCTCAGCGAGATCGGCGGCAGGCCGTCCATGGGCGTTTGCAGGCGCTCGTTGATCCGGCGGAACTTGCTCTCCACCATTCCGCGCAGAGAGGAACCCGTGTGCACCATGATGACGACAAACTCGTCCCCGCCGATACGGCAGATGTAATCCTCCGCCCGGAAACTCTCCTGCAGGAGCGCCGCCACATAGCACAGCGCCCGGTCGCCGACATCGTGGCCGTACTGATCGTTGATCTGCTTAAAGCGGTCGATATCGACGATCAGCAGCGTCTTGTCCTGCCCGTCGAAGCGTGTGCGCAGCTTTTCAAAGACGCCGCGGTTGAATACGCCGGTGAGCGCGTCGTGCGTCGCGTCGTAATTGAGCTGCTCGCGGCGGCGGATGTTCTGCGCGCGTACCTCGTTGTAAGTGCGTGCGAGGAAGCGCAGCTCGCTTGCTCCCTCCTCGGGCAGCGTCTCGTCAAGGCGGATGTGGCGGATATAGTTCTGCAGCGGCCGCGTGACAAGCCGCACGGTCGAGAGGACCAGAAGCAGCGCCATCAGCAGCATGACGACGATCAGCATTCTCTCTCGGCGGATCATCAGCAGAAGCTGCGCCGCGCTTTCCGTTTGCTCCGCCCGCGTCTCGTCAATGAGCGCCTCGACGCTCAAAGACACATTTTGGTTGATTGAGTCCTTATATCCCTGATATGTATCGTCAAAAACCATCTCCAGCGCTTTGTCGCGCTGCCCCTCCGCTGGAAGCCGGAGGTCCGCATCGTCCGGAATAACCGCGCGCAGCCTCTCGGGCAACTCCGCGGGCGAAAGGCCGTAGCTCTCCGCGGCGAGGCGCATCGCGTAGCACTCGATTTCCAGAAGCTCGTCGGAGCTGTCCTTGGCGGCGCTCAGATAGGCGTAGGCCGAAGGGTTATCCAGGATCTTTTCGATCTCCTCCAGCGCGCGGTCGCGCCTTCGTGTGACGTTCACTTCTTCAAAAAACTGGCTCACTCTCGCAGGATTGCCCGTGGCGATAAAGCCGCTCGCCTCCGCGGTCAGATAGTCGGATGCCGCCTGCATGTCCGCCGCCGCCTGCTGGGCCGTGATATAGCGATCGGTCGCCTCCTCCGCGCGGGTATAGCCTCTGCCCGTGAGATAGGTTGAGAGCAGCATCAGAAGCGCCAGCACGGCGAAGAGCGCCGCGGCGACGGCGTGAAATCGCCCCAGACGGATCCCGCTCGTCTTTTCCTGTTCCTGCAGAGTATCGGTTTCGTTCATTTCCTCACCTCTGTTTCCAGTCTTCGCTGGGTCGCCTCTGTAGTGTCCGCACATGGTCGGCCTTACCAGTGCGGGGCGTCCTCCGCGTTTTCCTCCGAGCTGACGGTTTCGACGGCGTTTTCGATCAGCTTGACCATCTCCCATACCGAACGGAAGGAGATCGTCTTATCCTGTTCCATCCAGGTGATCCGTCCCTGCCAGCTGCTGTTCTGCCGGTGCTGGACACGGACGATAAAGGTGCCGAGATCGCCGTGCTTGCTTAAAAGAGCCTCGTCTTTCATGATCCTGTTCCTCTCCGTATAATGTGTTTCCGCTTTTTTTATGGGAGTAAAACTTCTCTCATTGGTTCCGGGATGCGGGAAATTCAGCGCGTTGTAAAGCTCTTCCATGTGGAAGATCATCTGATCGGCGCCGTCGAATTCGACGGCGTCCGTTCTGTAGCCGTGGAACAGCCGGCCAACCGGTCCGCAGGCGCGCAGCGCATCCACACACAAAACTATGCCGTTGGGCGCGCCGATATACCACTGCGTTTTCGTCATGGCCGCCGCTCCCCCCTGCCGGGCCGGTCAATGTCCGGTTCCCAGAACACGCTGTTGACGTAGTACTGGATCGCCGAGCGCTGGCGGCCGATGATAAAGCGGTCGTTGATGCGCTTTTGGATGACGACGCAGTTTTCGCGCGTCGTGTTCACCAGCAGTACGAGGTACTGCCCCTTGCCGTACTGCGTCAGCGAGTCGCCGCGGCGGACCGTGAGACGGACGGCGTCGCCCATGCGTTTGCTCAGTTCCTCGAGCATCGGGCCGTCGCGCATGGGATTGCCCTTGCCGTCCACGACCGTGCACAGCATCAGATAGACCGACTGCCCGCCGCGTTCGAGCATGCGCTCGATCATGCGGTAGATACCCTGAAAGACCGGATAGCTGCAATAGTAGCCGCCCGGGCCGTCGTCGTTCCTGCCGGAGAGCGCTTCCTGGATCTGGTCGAGCACGGCGTAGCGGTGCATCATCTC